>NZ_JBFUHK010000011.1:0-118280 GCF_056402435.1 Rahnella sp. P4_A8
CTCGAGGGGGAGTTTACGCTTGCGTAGGGTGACGGTGTCAGTGAGAGAAAAAGCTTGCTGAATGAGGTCAGGAGACAGGAGGTCAGCGAGGCTTTGAACTTCATCGGGGGCAGTGAGATTGATAATACCGAGAGCTTGTGAAAGTTCCATTTAAAAAGGGTCCATGATGAGCATGAACCCTTTTTACACGAGCCACCGGATCGGTCAACTGATCCTTAAACGATCGGCATTAGGCGCTCATGCGCCCTTTTGTGTTTCTGTAATCTGCGTCAGTCCAGCTTACGGGCAAATTCTTTCACCCTGAAGCCCAGCAGGCCAAGCACGGCAAAGTAAGCGACTACGCCGACAGCAACCACTGCCGCCAGACGCGCCAGACGATACGCCATTCCCCCCACATCCCATGCAGGCATCAGCCACATCATGCCGAGCAATGCTGCTGACATGGCAACCACCGCGACAATCAGCTTAATCAGGAACACTCTCCAGCCCGGCAAAGGCTGGAAGATATCCTGCTTACGCAGTTGCCAGTAAAGCAGCGAAGCATTCAGACAGGCGGCCAGACCAATCGACAGGGAAAGCCCCGCGTGTTTGAGTGGGCCGATAAAGGCCAGGTTCATCACCTGCGTCATCAGCAAGGTAATGATGGCGATTTTCACCGGCGTTTTGATGTTCTGACGTGAATAAAAGCCCGGAGCCAGCACTTTCACCACGATCAGCCCCATCAGCCCGACGGAATAGGCCACCAGTGCACGTTGCGTCATCGAAGCATCAAACGCGCTGAACTTGCCGTACTGGAATAATGCCACCGTAAGCGGTTTGGCCAGAATCCCCAGGGCGACGGAACTTGGCAACGCCAGCAGGAAACACAGACGCAAGCCCCAGTCCATCAGGCGATTGTATTCACCGTGATTTCCGCTGGAAAAGCTTCGCGCCAGCGAAGGCAGCAAAATCGTGCCCAGCGCCACGCCCAGCACACCGGAAGGAAACTCCATCAGGCGGTCAGCGTAATACATCCATGAAACTGAGCCGGAGACCAGAAACGAGGCAAAAATCGTGTTGATGATCAGTGAAATCTGGCTGACGGAAACACCCAAAATCGCCGGTCCCATCTGGCGCATTACGCGCCATACACCGGCATCTTTCAGGTTCAGGCGCGGCAGCACCAGCATGCCGATTTTCTTCAGGTGTGGCAGCTGATAACCGAGTTGCAGCAAGCCACCGGCCACCACGGCCCAGGCCAGCGCCAGCACCGGCGGGTGAAAATACGGCGCGGCAAATAACGCAAAACCGATCATGCTGACGTTCAGGAAGGTCGGCGCAAACGCCGGTATCGAGAAGCGGTTCCAGGTGTTGAGTATCGCTCCGACCAGCGAGGCCAGAGAAATAAGCAGGATATACGGGAAGGTGATCCGCAGCAGAGAACTGGTGAGCGCAAATTTGTCCGGTGAATCCACAAAACCCGGCGCAGTGATATAAATCACCCACGGCGCCGCGAGCATGCCCAGCACGGTGACAATCGCCAGAACCAGCGTCAGCAACCCGGAGACATACGCAATAAAGGTGCGCGTAGCTTCTTCGCCCTGCTGAGTTTTGTACTCGGCAAGAATTGGCACGAACGCCTGTGAGAATGCGCCTTCGGCAAAAATACGACGCAACAAATTGGGCAGTTTGAACGCCACAAAAAAGGCGTCGGTGACCATTCCGGCGCCAAATACACGTGCCACAATGGCATCGCGGGCAAAACCTAATACACGTGAAAACATCGTCATGGAACTGACGGCTGCCAGAGATTTAAGTAGATTCATGTCACTTTTCTTGTTTACCGGTTTACATGTATATCAAATAGTTAAACCATCACGCCTGCATCAGCAGGCGTGAGAGATGAAGCCGCATGGCTCAAAGATGCGCTTAGTCTACGCATCCGCAATACAATAGCCACCGGCAGTTGTTTTATGTTGTTATAGAGTGTTAACCACGCCATCCCGCGCGGCTTTTTTGTTAAGAATTCAGAATCTTCTCGATCATTGCCTGCGCATAAATCGCCTGCTCGCCGCTGGTTTCCGGCGCCGTCTGATTACTCACGCAGGCCACAAAGTGTTCAATGGCACCGACAAATCCGCGCTGTGTCAGGGTACTTTGCCAGCCCGGTACCGGCAGTTGTGTGAGAATATCCTGCTGTTCCTCGCGCCAGATTTGCATATTGTCCAGCTGATACACCGCGCCTTCAGTCACCGCCTGCACGCTCTCGCGGAAAGTCCCTGCCCGGCGATGCATCGATGTCGTCACCAGCGTTTCGCCACAGAGGAAATGATGTTCGCCGTACAACATCTGATTCGCTTCGTTAATCTGAATCAGACCGCTTTCCAGACTGGCATTACCGCCTGCCAGCCACAGCGCGGTATCGACCACGTGCAGATAATCGTCCAGCAAGGTGAATCGCAGATCGTTTGGCCCCACGCTATCGGTCCGGTGTTTGTCCATGCGCAAAGATGCGGCGCTCTGCATGTTATCTTTGAGCTGACGATACAACGGTGCAAAGCGACGGTTGAAGCCGACCATCAGCGTTTTGCCTGCCTTGCGCGCCTGTTCAACCAACTGCTCAGCCTGCTCAAGTTCAGCGGCCAGCGGTTTATCGACATACACATGCACGCCCTGCGCCAGCAGTTGTCCAACCACATCGAAATGGCTGGCGGTGCTGCTGTGCACAAAAACCGCGTCGCACTGGCCCGCCAGTTCATCCATGCGGGAAAAACACGCCATACGATAACTGTCGCAAATGGCCTGCGCCTTTTGCTGATTGGGGGAAAAACCACCGACCAGCGTCCAGTTTTCAGCGTGACTCAGTACCGGCAGATAGGCTTTTTGCGCAATCCCACCCAGCCCGATAACACCAATACGTAATTTACTCACAACCCGCTCCTGTTAATCAGCCAGATGTTGCAACAAATTTTCCAGACGCTGTTTCAGCTCCGCCACTTCAGCTTCCAGTGTTTCCACGCGCGCGATCAGAGTCAGATCAGCGCTTTGTGCCTCGGCGCTGAACAGCGGTTCTTCATGGGTACTGGCCACATTGCTGACTTCGCCGCTGAACAGATGCATATAGCGGCTTTCACGTTTCCCCGGTTCACGGGCCAGACGCACGCAGAACGGGCCGTCTTCGCGGTTTGTCAGTTCAGTCAGCGTTTGTTCAACTTCGGCAACGTCCGAGAAATCATGCAGACGGTTAGTGCGGGTACGCAACTCGCCCGGCGTTTGTGCGCCGCGCAACAACAGCGTGGTCACCACCGCCACTTCCTGCGGGGAAAATTTGAGATTGCCGAATTCAGAATTACAGAAACGGTGCTCATACTTCATGGTACGTGAGCCGCTCAGGGTGCGGATAATGTGTTTGCGCAGCAGCAAATCCAGCGTTTGCTGAACGTCACTTTCGCTCAGTTCCATCACCGGCTCGCGGTTCGTCTTCTGATTGCAGGCCGTGGTCAGGCCGTTAAGGGTCATCGGATACTGTTCTGGCGTGGTGAGTTGTTTTTCCAGTAAACAGCCCACAACACGGGCCTCCCGGGCGCTGAGTTCGTGTTTCATGTTGCTCTCCTTATCGGGACGGGGGTGTCCATTCTTGCCAGGTTAATGCCGTCAGCACGTGGTCCTGCCATTTGCCGTCAATCAGCAGGTAATCTTTGGCGTAACCTTCGCGTTCAAAGCCGAGACGTTCGAGAAGCTGGCCGCTGCGTTTATTGTGCGGCATGTAATTGGCCATGATGCGGTGCATTTTTTGCTGGCGTTGCATATAGCGGATAAGCGTCTGCAACGCTTCCTGCATCAGACCTTTACCCTGCCATTCCTGGCCGAGCGAATACCCGAGGAAACAGGCATGGAAAGAACCGCGCAGCACATTGCTGAAATTCGCCACGCCCATCACGCGATTTTCATCGGGGTCGAGCAGGATGAAGTAATACGCACTGCCTTGTTTTTGCATCTCGGTAATCAGCCCCAGACGCGCCTGCCATCCTGAGGGATAACAATGGCTTTCATCCCTGACCGGTTCCCACGGTTTCAGAAACGCGCGGTTCTCAGCGTAGTATTCAGCCAGCCGGTGCGCATCACGGTCATGAACCAGGCGCAGGACCATCCGATCAGTGGTAAGCCGCACCTTTGGCACGGCAGATTTGTAGCCAAACATCCCTTCCCTCCACATCCCGCATGGGTCGATAAATAGAATTTATAGGAAACGACAGATCACCGCTAATTCTGCCAGTCAGAGCGCGGCTTGACGATAAAAAAATATTATCAATAGCGCCCTATCTAAATGCCTGTTTCCGGTTCAGACTGGAACGGTCTTTTCTCCTTTCTGTATCTGCCGGACAGGATACATATAATCGCTCATGGTGAAGCATGTCTCTGGTATCACAAGCTCGGAGCTTGGGTAAGTATTTTCTGTTATTAGACAACGCGCTGGTTATTTTAGGCTTTTTCGTGGTTTTTCCGTTGATCTCGATCCGATTTGTCGATCAGCTTGGCTGGGCGGCAATGGCCGTCGGCCTGGCCCTCGGCGTTCGTCAGCTTACGCAACAGGGACTGGGCATTTTTGGCGGGGCGATTGCTGACCGGTTTGGGGCGAAACCCATGATTATCACCGGCATGTTATTGCGCGCGGCGGGCTTTGCCACGATGGCGATGGCCGATCAACCGTGGATTCTGGTCTGTTCGTGTATTCTCTCCGGTCTTGGCGGCACGTTGTTTGATCCGCCGCGTACCGCGCTGGTCATAAAACTGACCCGTCCGCACGAGCGCAGCCGCTTCTTCTCCCTGATGATGATGCAGGACAGCGCGGGTGCCGTCATTGGCGCACTGATCGGTAGCTGGCTGCTGCAATATGATTTCCATTACGTCTGCTGGACCGGAGCCGCAATCTTTTGTCTGGCAGCGGCCTGCAACGCCTGGCTGTTACCGGCTTACCGCATTTCCACCCTGCGCACCCCTATGCGCGAAGGCATGATGCGCGTGCTGCGCGACCGCCGTTTTCTGGCCTACGTGCTGACGCTGACTGGCTATTACATGCTGACCGTGCAGGTGATGCTGATGTTGCCGATTGCGGTCAATGATGTCGCGGGCAGCCCGTCGGCGGTGAAATGGATGTACGCAATTGAAGCCGTACTGTCGCTGACGCTGTTGTATCCGATTGCCCGCTGGAGCGAAAAACGTTTCCGTCTTGAACAGCGCCTGATGTTCGGTCTGCTGATCATGACACTGAGCCTGCTGCCGGTCGGGCTGGTTACCTCAATCAATCCGTTATTATTGCTGATTGGCTTTTTCTACATTGGTTCGATCATCGCCGAACCGGCGCGTGAAACCCTGGGTGCATCTCTGGCCGACGCCCGCGCACGCGGCAGCTACATGGGCTTCAGCCGTCTGGGACTGGCTCTGGGCGGCGTCATCGGTTATACCGGTGGCGGCTGGATGTACGACACCGGCCGTGCGCTCGAACTGCCTGAATTGCCGTGGTTATTACTCGGCGTCGTTGGCTTCATCACCCTCACCGGTTTGTACTGGCAGTTCAACCTGCGCCGCATCGAACCGGCCATGCTCAGCGGCAGTTGATCTTCCGTAATTTCTTATGCAGTACCCTGATGGAAACCGCGTTCCAGAGAATGCGGTTTGATCTCACATCCATCTATACCCATACTGAATCATAGCGTTAGACAAAATCCGAACCTACATCCGGCAGTTTTCATGCACCCTACAGGTCACCGCCGGCGATAACAGGAGCTACGTACTATGAGACTTTACGTTTACGAACATTGCCCTTTCTGCGTGAAAGCCCGCATGATTTTCGGTTTGAAGAACATCCCGGTTGAGATCAAGGTGCTGCTCAACGACGATGAAAAAACACCCATTTCAATGGTGGGTAAAAAGATGGTGCCTGTCCTGCAAAAAGAGGATGGCGGCTTCATGCCGGAAAGTATGGATATCGTGCATTACATCGACAAAAGTGACGGTAAACCGCTGCTGACCGGCCCGCTGAACGCGTCTGTTGCCGCGTGGTTGCGTCAGGTTTCTGAATATACCGGACGTCTGTTGTTGCCGCGTTTTGCCACCGCACCACTGGAAGAATTCTCCACGCCGGAAGCCCGTAAATACTTCGCCGATAAAAAGCAGGCTGCCAGCGGCAGTTTTCAGGAGCATCTGCAACATTCCGAAGGTCTGGTGAAGAAAATCAGTCAGGATTTGCGCGCACTCGACAAACTGATCGTCGAGCCGAATGCGGTGAACGGCGAGCTTTCCGAAGATGACATTAATCTCTGGCCGTTGCTGCGTTCGCTGTCGATTGTGCAAGGCATCGACTGGCCTTCACGGGTTCAGGCCTACCGCGATAATATGGCGAAACAGACTCAGGTAAATCTTCTCTCCCGTCTCGCAAGCTAAGCCCGTTATACTTTTTGCCGGAAGTCCGCTTCCGGCAATTTTCCCTTTTATTCCCTCCCTTCAGCACTTAGGCTAATCAGCGTTGTCTGATTGGAGCCATGATGCTTTACGGTCATGCTGACGAAATAGTTTTTACGTAATGAGGGAAGAATGACAAAGCGATTTCTGGGTGCCGCAGTACTGATGTGTGCCAGCTTACTGGCAGGCTGTAATCAACTGACGCAGTACACCATCAGTGAGCAGCAGGTGAATGATTACCTGCAAAAGAACAACAACTTTGAAAAACAGTTGGGCGTTCCGGGACTGGTGGATGCCAAACTGGTGCTGACCAATCTCAGCAGCCAGATTGGCCGGGCTGAACCCGGTATCGTGACGCTGACCGGCGACGCCCATGTCGATGTATCCTCACTGTTCGGCCCGCAGAAAGCCGATATGCGCCTGACCCTGAAAGCGCATCCAACTTATGATCGCGAGAAAGGCGCCATTTTCCTGCGGGATATGCAGGTGGTGGATTACACCATCAAGCCTGAGAAAATGGACAACGTGATGAAAGGCCTGATGCCTTATCTGAACAATTCGCTGAACACCTATTTCAACCAGCGTCCGGCTTATGTGCTCAATGGCGATCACAGCAAAGGTGAAGCGATGGCGAAGAAACTGGCGAAAGGAATTGAAGTGAAACCGGGTCAGTTGGTGATACCTTTTACTGATTAGTCTGAGTAAACCGATAATAAGAAAGCCCGGCGTGATGACTCACCGCCGGGCTTTTTACATGCTGTGTTCAGGATTACTGGTCGTCTTCTTCCGCGTCATCCAGATCCGGCGGCAGTTGCTCTTCGAGTTCGTCGCGCATCGCCTGCAAGGCTTCGCGGCTGATTTCAGACAGCGTGCGGTAGAAACCGCTGGTGGCATGGGCTTCCACTTTACCGAGGAATTTACCGCACCACGGGAACAGGTAGTCATCAAACAGCGTAATTTGCGCGCTGACTTCATCTTCCTGCGACTGATCTTCCAGCCAGGAGGCGGCCAGTAACATGGCACCGAAATGATCAGCAGGCGTTTCGCCCAGCGGCATACCGCGCTGTTGCAGGAATGTGCGCACATCCATTTCATTTGCGCCGTCAACATAATCACTGCGGAACGGCGATACCGCACATTCTGAACCGACAAACAGACGGTTAAATTCAGCGGCCAGCGCTTGCGGATTGGCACTTTCCTGCAAGCGGATCAGCAACGCATCCTGCTCCAGCGGCCAGTGCTCACGCAGCTTTCCGTCCTGAATCAGGCCAAACAACGGAACCAGCAACGGATCCTGCGGCTGACGGTAAAACAACGTGCCCAGCACGCGGCAGACAATCGAAAATTCATTCATAACAGTAACCTGATCAGATAATGAAAAGGGTTAATCCCCCGCAATTTGGTCGCGACAATGTCACAGTTCGCTTAATTCAGCAATGGGCGCGCGACCCCGGGCCTCGAGAAAATCGAGGAAACGACGCGGGCTGACATTAAGAATACGGTCTTGCGGAAAATCAATTTCACGCAGGATACGTTCGCAATGTTCAAAGCCCCCGAGTGAATAAGCGATGTGCGAATCTGACCCCAGCGCCAGCCAGCCACCGGCTTCTTTTACTGCCAGCGCAATCGCACGGCAATTTGGCTCGCTGCCCGCACGTGAATGAATAAACGATGAGTTATTCAGCTCCAGCGCGACGTTATATTTCGCGGCAGCCGCCGCCACAGCAGGAATATCAATCGGGTATTTCGGGTTGCCCGGGTGCGAAATAATATGCACTTCACCCCCCGCCATCGCTGCAATCATCGCAGCGGTATGGGTTTCTTTATCGACGGGCTGCATCACCGGCTCATGGAAACCGGCAATAATCACGTCGATTTCTTTGAGCATCGGGCCGGTACAGTCGATATCACCATGAATGTTTTTAATATTCGACTCGATGCCACGCAGAATACCGATGCCATTCACCAGACGCGGCCAGACCCGCATATTCATAAAATGCCAGTAGTGCGGCGCATCAGCCATATCAGGACCATGATCAGTGATGGCAAACAGCTTAATGCCCTTTTCGGCGGCTTCATCAATGTAATCATGTAACGTGCTGTAGGCGTGGGTGCTGGCAACGGTATGCATATGTAAATCAACCGGGTAAGGCATGTACTCTCCTTGAAAGTATTCCGCTGCGGCAACATAACCGCAGCATTTATAATGTTAGCAGATGAATATCAGTAACCCCGGCCGGGATCGACACGTCCCGTCGGCTCGCGCCCTGCCTCTATCGCCAGAATGTTACTCACGATGCTGTCCATCGCCTGCTCCGGCAACGTATCCGCACCGACGTGTGGCGTGATGCTGACCCGCGGATGCGACCAGAACGGGTGCATGCCCGGCAACGGTTCTTCAACGAAAACGTCGAGCGTGGCAGCGGCAATCTGCCCGCTGTCGAGCGCACGCAGCAAATCGCCTTCCACCAGATGTCCGCCACGACCAAGGTTAATCAGGTACGCATTATGCGAAAGATTTGTGAACAGTTTATGATTGAGAACACCGGCGGTGTGCGGCGTGTTGGGCAACAGATTGATCAGCACTTTGCAGCCGCTGGCAAACGCTGCCAACCGATCGTCACCATAGAAACTCTCTACGCCTTCCTGAGACTTGGCGCTGCGGCTCCAGCTACGCACGGTGAATTGCATATCCACCAGTGCTTTCGCCACGCTGCTGCCGAGCACACCGGCACCAAGAATACCGATAATGAATTCACTGCGTGAATGCGGAACAAGCGGGCGCCATTGTTTTTGTTGCTGGAAGAGCTGATATTCATCCATCCGGCGGAAATAACGTAATACCGTCGCCAGCGCATATTCCTGCATCTGCAACGCCATGCCGGTATCTTCCAGGCGCAGCAACGGTACGCCGGCGGGCAATGTGCCCGGCTGACGCTGTTCCTGTGTCAGGATGGCATCCACTCCCGCCCCCAGCGCGAAAATACCTTTCAGCATCGTGCGCGGCGCGAGCATGGCATGCGGTGGCCGCCAGACCAGCGCGTAATCCGCCGGGTCCTGATCATTCGCCTTCCACGCACGCACGTTGGCCTGCGGTAATCTTTTTGTTATTCCGTCAATCCAGGGTTTTGCATCAGATGTAGGGTGGTAAAAAATAATGTTCATCGGGGAAGCCTCCTGTGAACAGATAGATTTCCCTGAATATCATCGGGATGCAACCCTGTGGCGTAAAAAAGAACAAGCCCCGGAATTCGGGGCTTGTGAAGTGAGTGACGGAGACTGCGAATAAATCAGGCGGCAACCGGCTCACGGTGGATCATCCGGCGCAGCAGCGGGATAAGCACCAGCAGCACCACACCCGTGATAACGGAACCCCAGCCCAGCGCATTAAACACCTGACTGTAGCCCGGATTGGTCAGCGCTGGCGTACTGCCCGCGTTCTGCGGCATCAGCCCGGAAATGTAACTGGCCAGCACCGACGCCACGCCGGTGACCATCATCCAGCAGCCCATCATCACACCCTGATAACGCGGCGGTGCCAGCTTACCGATCATCGCGTAACCGATCGGTGAAATCAGCAGTTCGCCGATGCTTTGCAGCAGATAGCTGAGGGCAATCCATTTAAACGCCACCAGGCCGTCGCCGCCCGCCAGATGAATACCCAACGGCAGCACCAGCATGCCCAGCCCCATACAGAACAGGGATGCGGAGAACTGCGCCGGAATATCAATGTTCCAGCCGCGCTGACGCAGGCGGTTGAACCACAGTGCCATCAGCGGCCCACCGATCACGATAACCACGGTATTTATGTTCTGGATCCACTGCGGTGCCACGCGGATACCATATACATTCAGGTTGATGTTGTTTTCAGAGAACAGCATCAGCCCCATGGGTGCCAGCTGATACAGTGTCCAGAAAACTAACGAACCCAGCGCCAGCAGCAGATACGCCTTCATGCGGCGGCGTTCATCCGCATCGCGATGGCGAAAAGTGACCAGCGCCATTAATGCGAAAATCACAATGCCCAGCGCGACCACAAAATAACTGCTGAATTCTGCGTGGGTCAGCAACATGCGGATAACCGGCACCAGTACAATCAGGATGGCAATACCGACCGCCATCCGGCGCAGTAACTGGCTGCGGCTGGCCTCTTTCAGCGGCGTGCTGATATCGGCCAGAATCGACCAGCGGGAAAGTGTCACCACAATCGCCGCGACATTCCCTAACGTGGCGAACAGGAACAGCGCGCGGTAGTTTTCACTGAGCTGGAAATAACCGGCGACCGCAAAACCTATAAAGAAGCCCAGGTTCATCCCGGCATAATTCCACAGGAAGGCCGATTCACGGCGGTCATCGTCCGGAGCAAAACGCTGGGTCAGCATCATATTCAGACAGGTCACATTCAGTCCGCTGCCGGTCAGGAACATGGCTAATCCCCAGTACAACCCGGTCACACCTTCCAGCGCAATCAGCGCACAGCCAAAGACCTGCAACACCATGCCGAGCACGAACAGATTACGGTTGCTGAGATAACGCCCGCCAAGGTAGCCGCCGAACATATGCAGCCCGTAGTTGAATGCGCCGAACACGCCCATGATGGCGTTGGCGTTATCTTCACTGAAACCGAGTTTTTTGGTGGCGTACAGGACCAGCGTGGAATACAGCACCGCAAAGCCGAGCGTTGCGAATGTCTGAACGAAGAATAATGTGCCCGCTCCGGCAGGAATTGCCGTCCGGTGTTGCGACGCGGTCGCGTTATTTGACTGACTCAAGAATAACCCCTGCCCTTATGTGATAAATAACCCTGCTTCAAAGGATGACTTGTACAGTTCTTATGCGAAGCATTTTTTCAGAGTGCATTGTTATACCGCTACCCTGAATGATTACCACAACATATCTTGCTATTTAGCCGTAACAAAAAGTGTTTGCGGGATAATTGTGCTTTCATGCAAAAATTCTACTTATTTATGCATTCTGATAAGCAATTTTAATCACGCCCTGCAACCAGATACCGGCTGTTCATCCTTAACGCATTTTTTGCTCTTTAAATCATCAGATTGCTCTAAGTTTGTCTAAACGGCATGGAACCTGCAAAAGAGTGTTGACGGTGAGGCGACTTTTCCCTACATTAGCGCCGGTCAGCAGCACTGCGGTGCAGCCGACGACTGGAGAGGTGTCTGAGTGGCTGAAGGAGCACGCCTGGAAAGTGTGTATATGAGCAATCGTATCGAGGGTTCGAACCCCTCTCTCTCCACCACATTAAACAAAAAAGGTTCTGATGAAAATCAGAGCCTTTTTTGTTTTTGGGCGCTTTCAAAATCCGCCAGCCACGGCATTCTCCCGGCGAACAGACTCTGAGCGCCTGACACAAAACGCTGAAAATTTTCTTGACCCTTCGCGGCGGTCTCCCTATAGTAGCGCCCCGTTGCAACGCTCGCGCTGTAACGAACACGGTGAGGTGTCTGAGTGGCTGAAGGAGCACGCCTGGAAAGTGTGTATACGAGAAATCGTATCGAGGGTTCGAACCCCTCTCTCACCGCCAAATTAAAGAAAAAGGGTCCTGATGAAAATCAGGACCCTTTTTCTTTTGGTGCAACGCATCCCGATAAAGGGAATGAGTTGCGGCTGAGATGCCATTAATACCCCACCCCGACCCTCCCCTTCGCAGGGGAGGGAGCTGATCGCGTTCTACTCTGCGCGCACCGTAAGCGGGTTTTTGCCCTGCTCCTCCCCCTGCGAAGGGGGAGGTTGGGAGGGGGTTTTGCAGCTACTGCGGTGCTTTTACTCATCAGATTTTCATCAGCATCAGCCCTGCCCTTAACCCCAGCGCCACATTCGGATTCGGGAATAACACGACTTCTTCCTCTGCTTCAACCTTGTAGGTTTTACCGCTTTCTTTAGCAATGACAAACCCCTGCCTGAACGCCGTAAAATTCAGGGCATCTGCCGGGACAAATAACTCGAAATCTTCCTGTGACCGGATCACATCCTGCACCACACGGTAATGCACCAGCGGCGCGGCGGCGTCACGGGCAGGCATCGGTTCGCCACTCACCAGCGTTTGCAGCGCGCGGCGGATACCGGTGAACTGCGCGTGATCGTTACTGCCGAACGGCAGCGCTTTGCCCAGTTCCAGCGTGCAACTGTCGGCCTGAAAAACATCGCTGCTGAAATGCGTAAAAGTACCGCCCGGCGATCGGTGATGCACCAGCGCATCCAGCCCGGCGGCGTCGAGCCAGGCGAGCATCGCTTCGCTTTTCGGACGATTTTGTAAAGGCAGCAGCCCGAAGCGCACGTGTTTTGATCCGCGGATCGCCGTGTGCAAATCATAGTGGAATCGCTGCGTGGTTCCCGCCGCCGTGGCACTGCGGTAAAACAACGCCATCACCTGTTCGAGTTCCTGCGCCCGGCGGGTTTCATCATTCGGTGTATAACGCGCATGACGCCCGCCGAACATGCGGTTCATGTCAGCCTCCACAAACCGCTTATTGACACGCATTGACGGCGGATTGCCCAGTAACACCAGCAGCCGGACCCGCAACAGCCTTTCGCCAGACAGCAGCTCGCTGACCAGTTGATTGAGCAGTTCAACCGGCGCAGTTTCATTACCGTGAATACCGGCGGAAATCACCACCGCCGCCTCACAGGACTGACGCGGTGAAAGCTCGAGAATGCCTTCACCACGCCATTGCCAGTCCAGCGTTTCGGTTTGTCCGGCAGGTTCTTTCACCGCATCACCGGCAAGCGTCGTCGCCAGTAAATCAAACATACATTCACTCCTGTGATGGCTCAGCGCTGGAACGGATAAATCGCACCCAGCCCGAGAATATTGGTCAGTTCGTCGAGCGCAGTACGCACTTCGGTCAGAAGCTGTGGATCGGCCAGATCTTTGGCCTGCATCCGGTCACGATAATGCGTGTCCACCCAGGTATTGAGCCGCGTGAACTGGCTGTCACTCATCAGGGAAGCCACATTGATTGCATTAAGTTCGTTGCGGTTGAGCGCGACACGCAGGCGCAAACACGCCGGGCCACCGCCGTTGCGCATGCTTTCACGCAGATCAAACACTTCAATCTGATCAACCGGGCCACCGCTGTCTTTCAGTGCTGAAAGATACGTCCAGACGCCGGTGTGCTGGCGGGACTCTTCCGGCACCACCAGCATCATTTTGCCGTCGGATTTGGTCAGGAGCTGGCTGTTAAACAGATACGTCGCGACCGCATCGTCGAGAGACACTTTTGAATGCGGCACTTCAATCGGGTGGAAATCCAGCTCAAGCGCCGCCATTTTGCGACGAATTTCCTCCAGCGCTTTGCCTGAATTCACAAACGCCTGCTCGTGATGGAAAAGCACGTTGCCGTTGCTGACAGAAATGACGTCGTTATGAAAAACGCCGCTGTCGATGGCTTGCGGATTTTGCTGAATAAACACCGTGCGCTTTTCATCAAGCTGATGCAAACGCGCTACGGCATCACTGGCTAAACGGGTCTGACGTGCCGGATAACGCACCGGTTCGTTGTCGCCGGTCGCCAGCCCGTCGCGTCCGTAAACAAACACCTGTACGCCGGGTTTATCGTACTCACCGCATAACCGGTTATGATTTGCCGCGCCCTCATCCCCCAGCGCCGCCACCTGCGGCAGCGCATCGTGATGGGCAAAATATTTATCGGCATGGAAGGTCGCGCGTAAAATGGCAGACGTGGTTTCTGCCTCAATGGCCCGGTGAAACTTATTATTCAGGTTGGCAACTGTGAAATGCACACGCCCGTCTGCACTGTCTGCCGAAGGCGACACCGTGGCCGCATTCGCCACCCACATGGAAGACGCCGAACTCAGTGACGACAGCAAACGCGGCGAATAAGCCTGCGCCTTAGTCAGCACTTCGCGATCGCTGCCACCAAAACCCATTTTGCGCAATGTGCTCAGATGCGGACGTTCATGCGGCGGCAAAATCCCCTGCGCAAAACCGAGATCGGCCAGCGATTTCATTTTCAGCAAGCCCTGTTTTGCCGCCAGACGCGGGTTCGCCACCGCATTCTGGTTTTTAGTCGAAGCTTCATTGCCAAACGACAGCCCCGCGTAATGGTGCGTCGGCCCGACTAAGCCGTCGAAATTTGCTTCACATCCAGACATTGCTGTCTCCTCAGGTTGTACGGAAATCAATACCAGGCGACAGCGTCGCAGGGAGTTCCAGCTTGTCTGTTTCCAGCGAGGCCATCGGCCAGGCACAATAATCCGCCGCATAATAAGCACTTGGACGGTGATTGCCTGAAGCACCGATGCCACCAAAAGGCGCGTTGCTTGATGCGCCAGTCAGCGGTTTGTTCCAGTTCACAATGCCCGCCCTTGCTTCCAATAATAGCTGCTCAAACTGAGAGCACTCAGCAGAGATAAGCCCGGTGGCCAGCCCGAAACGGGTCTGATTGGCGAGGGCGACGGCATTATCGAAATCGCTGTAACGGTAAATGCTCAGCAACGGGCCGAAGTATTCTTCATCGGGAATGCCCGCCACACCGGTCAGATCGATAATCCCCGGCGTCAGCAGGGTATTGAGCGGATCCGGGCGCGTCAGCAACAGCAGAGGTTTACCGCCCAGCGCCAGCAGTTCGTCCTGTGCTTTGAGCATATTGCGTGCCGCCACGTCAGAAATCACACCGCCCATAAACGGCTGCGGATCATCATTCCAGCCGCCCACGCGCAGTTGCATGGTGACATCGAGCAAACGCGCGATAAATGCATCACCTGCCGCGCCCTCTTTCACCAGCAGACGGCGCGCACAGGTACAACGCTGTCCGGCAGAAATAAACGCCGACTGAATAGTCAGATTAACCGCTGCATCAATATCTTCTACCGGCTCGACAATCAGCGCGTTGTTGCCGCCCATTTCCAGAGCCAGAATTTTTTCAGGCTGACCGGCGAGCTGGCGGTGCAACTGATAGCCGGTGCCCGCGCTGCCGGTAAACAGCAACCCGTCGATATTGCCGCAGGCCGCCAGCGCCTCACCGGTCGAACGACCGCCCTGCACCAGATTCAGCACACCTTCCGGCAGTCCCGCCTGTTGCCACAACTTCACGGTTTCTTCGGCGGTCTTAGGCGTCAGTTCGCTCGGTTTGAAGACCAGCGTGTTGCCCGCCAGCAAGGCCGGAACGATATGGCCGTTCGGCAGATGTCCGGGGAAATTATACGGACCAAAAACCGCCAGCACGCCATGCGGCCGGTGGCGCAGCACGGCTTCACCGTCGGGCATGGCGGTGTGTTTCTCGCCAGTGCGTTGCTGGTTGGCTTCCAGTGAAATCGACACCTTGCCGATCATCGCCTGAATCTCGGTCAGCGTTTCCCAGCGTGGTTTGCTGGTTTCCAGACTGATAATTTCCGCCAGCCGTGCTTTATGTTCCGTCAGTAAATCCGCAAAACGTTGAATCACTTCGGCGCGTTCGGCCACGGTTTTACGTGCCCAGGCGGGAAATGCCGTGCGGGCGGCTGTACAGGCAGCATCGACATCTTCCGCATTGGCGCTCAGTGCCGACCACAACAACGTATTATCTGCCGGATTGGTTTTGTTCAGTTGCGCGCCTTGTCCGCTGCGCCACTGGCCCTGAATAAAAAGTGCAGGTTGCATCATGCGAGACTTTCCTTTTTGAGAATAGGGGTTGCAGGAGCCGGTTTATCGCCGGGGAAAAGCGCCACGGCGCGCAGGGTATCGCCCTCGCGCAGGCCAAGCATGTCAGCCTCGCGGGAATTAAGCGTCAGTGAATCGGCTGAATCTCCGCCCGGCACCAGCAGGGCGCGGAAATGCTGATATTGCTCGTTGGCCACCAGGTACAGCGGCTCATCACGACCGCTGCGGTGTTCCGCCAGCCGCACTGGCAACAGACGGCTTTCTTTGACGGCGCGTAACTGATCGATTTCACCTTCGAGCGTCGGACCGGCATCGAAGATATCCACATAACCTTCGTAACGCAGCCCTTCACCTTCAAGTACGGCACGCGCCGGGGCGGTTTGCGGATGTACTTCGCCGATCACTTCACGGGCCTCATGGCTGAGCAATTCGGTATATAAAGGATGCTTTGGCATCAGTTCGGCAATAAAGGATTTCTGTCCCATGCCGGTCAGACGGTCAGCTTCGGCGAATTCCATACCAAAAAAATGACGCCCGACACTGTCCCAGAACGGGGAATGGCCGCTGTCGTCAGACATGCCGCGCATCTCCGCAATTACCTTGCGGGAGAAATACTCACGAAATGCCGCCAGAAACAGGAAACGGACCTTCGACAACAGTTGCCCGTTTTTGCCGTGACGGCAGTCCGGATCGAGGAACAGCGTGCAAAGTTCGGTATAACCGGTGTGATCGTTACTCAGAAACAGCGTCGGCACCGGCTTATAAATATTCAGGCTTTTGGAGGCGTGCACCAGCGTGCCGAGGCGGAAGTTGTACCACGGCTCACTCAGCCCGACCGCCACTTCAATAGCGCTGACGCCGACAACTTTTTGCTGTTCGGTGTCTTCGAGCACGAACAGATAGCCCTGTTCGCCTTTTTCCAGGCGACCTTCCCAGGTCGCCACTGAGCGCTCAATGCGCCCGCGTAAATGCGCTTCATCCTTGGGCAAAGACGTTAAACCGATGCCGGTTTTGCCTGACAACTGCAGGATATCGGCGAGATCGCCGGGCCGCACAGGTCGAATCAACATCATGATGCTCTACCTCATTTAACCCAAAGAATCACACGCACAGGCGCGCGACAGCCCGCTCAAGGCGGTTCAGCCCTTCTTCAATATCCGCGCCCGGAATAATCAGTGATGGCGCAAAGCGCAGTACATTTGGCCCGGCAATCAGGGCGATCAGTCCTTCTTCTGCCGCCAGCGTGTTCAGCTGTTTGGCCTGATCTTTATACCGTTCACTCATCACAGCGCCGATCAGCAGCCCCTGCCCGCGCACTTCGCTGAACACCTTATAACGGTCATTGATGCGTTTCAGACCATCGGCAAACCACTGATGACGCTTTTGCACACCGGACAACACTTCCGGCGTGTTAATCAGCTCGAAGACTTTGCCCGCCACCGCCGTCGCCAGCGGGTTACCGCCGTAAGTGGTGCCGTGCGTGCCCGGCTGGAATAACGCAGCATAGCGGTCAGTGGTCAGCATCGCGCCAATCGGGAAACCGCCGCCCAGCGCTTTGGCGCTGGTCAGAATGTCCGGCACCACGCCGTAATGCTGATACGCATACAGCTCGCCGGTACGCCCGACGCCGGTCTGTACTTCATCGAAAATCAGCACAGCCTGATGTTTGTCACACAGCTCACGCAGACCTTGCAGGAAACCGGCCTCTGCCGGTACCACACCGCCTTCGCCCTGGATCGGTTCGACAATCACGGCACAGGTGCGGGAAGAAATCTGGCTGGCAACGGCGGCCAGATCGTTAAACGGCAGATGGGTAATCGCCTGCGGTAAAGGCGCAAAATCTTCTGAATATTTCGGCTGACCGCCGGTCGTCACCGTAAACAGCGTGCGACCATGAAACGCGTTTTTGAAGGCGATGATTTCATTCTTTTCGCCGCCGGATTTATTACCGTACAACCTGGCCAGTTTCAGCGCCGCTTCGTTGGCTTCCGCGCCGGAGTTACAGAAAAACACTTTGTCCGCAAAGGTGGCGTCGATCAGTTGCTTCGCCAGACGCAGCACCGGTTCGTTGGTGTAGCCGTTGCCCAGATGCCAGACTTTATCCGCCTGTTCATGCAGGGTTTTACGAATTTCCGGATGCGCATGTCCCAGGGCATTCACGGCAATCCCGCCTGCGAAATCGACATAATCTTTACCCGTCTGATCCCACAGCCAGGATCCTTCGCCACGCACAGGAATAAACGCCGCCGGGGCATAAACCGGCACCATCCAGTCATCAAAGTTCTGGCGGCTGACGTTTTGTGGTTGCTGTTGGTGTTCCATATAAACCTCTTTTTCGCTGATTTCAGGGTGCACCCCCCCGTCCCCCATACAGACAGGAAGTGCACCGGGTTCCGATGTTTTTGCACATTTAGCGGGCAATCGCGCTGGCGAGAAATGGCAGTTACTAATTTGTTATTTAAAAGTTAACAAATAATTTCACTCAGTCTCATCATAGATTGCAGTCTTCATGCCAGCAAAGGAAAAAAGTGAATAAAAAAAATGACATCGAGAAAAAACAACCACTTAATATCGCCTGTTATTCACTTTAATTGCATAAAAAATGAATAAAAGAAAAAATCCCCTTTTGCAGCAACGAGGGCACAAGAATGAGTATGCAGGGAAATATTTTGATTTCGGGTGGAATGTTTTATGCAGGATTGTGATCCGGCGCGGATCACCCGCGCTTCAATGCAGAGCAATGCCAGATAAAGGTGCAACAGCGCACGATTTTGGCGCACCCGCGTCCCGTGACGCTGCTCACAGTCTGTGCAAATAAAAAAAACCACGCGGTCTTTCTTTCAGGAAAAAGACCGTTATTACTTTCTCATGTTTCTTAATTGTTAAATATTAGGTATTTTTTTGTTTAATTGTTATCGGTAACATTTATCAAATCCCAGGCTATGATGGTTTTTATATTTTTAATTAACTTAATTTTTACATATAAAACCACTTAATTTAACATTTTAGGGCTTTGATCACATTCCGTTCACGACCACGCGAAAACAGCTTTCCCCTTAAGTTAATCTCTGAATGTGGAATAAATAACCACCACCCGTTCCCTACACCAAAACAGAACCTCATAAGAAAGGTACAGACATGAAATTTAACCTCGCATTAGTCAGTGCATGTGTGGTTTCAGCATGCATGTTATTCACAACACCGTCGTTCGCCGCCAAACCCTATGACATTGCCGTCGTCGCTAAAGTCACCGGTATTCCCTGGTTCACCCGCATGGAAGTCGGCGTAAAAGAAGCCGCGCAGAAGCTGGATGTCAACGCCTATCAGGTAGGCGCATCCACGCCGGATCCGGCACAGCAGGTCAAAGTGATTGAAGATTTGATCGCCAAAAAAGTCGACGCCATTATCGTGGTACCGAACGACGCCAAAGTGCTGGAGCCGGTGCTGAAAAAAGCCCGTGATCAGGGCATCGTGGTGTTAACGCATGAATCTCCCGATCAGCAGATTGGTCAGTGGGATATCGAAACCATCGACAGCCAGAAATATGCCGAAGCCAATATGGACGAGCTGGCGAAAGATATGGGCGGTAAAGGCGGTTATGCGATTTATGTCGGTTCCCTGACCGTGCCATTGCATAACGCATGGGCTGATGCCGCCATTAAATATCAGAAAGAAAAATACCCGGACATGCATGAAGTCACTTCACGCCTGCCGGTCGCAGAAAACATCGATAAGTCTTACTCCACGACGCTCGATTTAATGAAAACCTACCCTGACCTGAAAGGGATTATCGGTTTCGGTTCGCTCGGCCCGATCGGTGCCGGTCAGGCCGTTCAGCAGAAACGTGCGAAAAATAAAATTGCCGTTGTCGGTATCGCTATGCCAGCTCAGGCCGCGCCCTATCTGATGCGTGGCGATATTAAGAAAGTGCTGTTGTGGGATCCGAAAGATGCCGGTTACGCCTTAGTCACCGTTGCTGACCAGATGTTGCAGGGTAAAGAAGTGACTAAAGATCTGAGCATTGACGGGCTGGGCAAAGCTGATGTGGATATGGATAAGCATGTGATCCGCTTTAATAAAATTCTGGAAGTCACACCAGAGAATGCGAAATCACTTGGCTTCTGATTTAACTTTTTAATGCTTTTATTTACCGGATATTTACCGGAGATAAATTTATCTCCAGCGCCACACCAGGCAAATAGAAACAGATACGGCGATGTTTGCTGTGCCGTATCTGAATTTCTAATCAGACATTGAAAACTTATACCCTAAATAATTCGAGTTGTGGGAAGGCGGCAAATGAGTGAATCCCGATGAGCTTACATAAGTAAGTGATTCGGGTGAGCGAGTGCAGTCAACGCATCCACAGCGCGAAGTATGAAGGGTATGTTGTAAGGATAATGTGATGAATACTCTCACTCCGTCGTCCAGTTCGCGCACGTCCCCTGCCCCTGCTGAGGCCTTTATCAGCCTCGAAAAAATCAGTAAAAAATTCCCCGGCGTATTAGCGCTGGATAATGTCAGCCTGACGCTGAATAAAGGCGAAGTGCATTGCCTCGCGGGTCAGAATGGCTGCGGCAAGAGCACCATTATTAAAGTCATTTCCGGGGTCTATCAGCCGGAAAAAGGGGCGGCAATTACCCTCGACGGGAAATTATTTCATACCCTGACACCACAACTTTCTTCTTATTACGGCATTCAGGTTATTTATCAGGATTTATCTTTATTCCCGAATTTATCGGTGGCTGAAAATATCGCTATTCACCGTTATTTACCGGGCGGCGATTTCTGGGTACATCGCGAGGCAATGCGCAAAAAAGCGGTCGCGGCGATGCAACGCGTCGGCGTCTCTCTGGACCCGGATCGTAAAGTCGAAAAGCTGTCGATCGCCGACCGTCAGTTAGTGGCAATATGCCGCGCAATCGCCGCTGACGCCAGTCTGGTTATCATGGATGAACCAACCGCCTCACTGACCCGCACCGAAGTAAACGGTCTGCTGCGGGTGGTGAATGAGCTGAAAGCCGCCGGTATTTGCGTGGTGTTTGTCAGCCACCGTCTTGATGAAGTGATGGAAGTCGCTGACCGTATCAGCGTGATGCGTGACGGCAAACTGGTCGGCACCTATGCGGCCAGCGAACTCGACAGCAATGAGCTGGCCTTCCTGATGACCGGACAGCGTTTTACCTACAGTCATCTGCCGCACCGTGCGCCCGCAGACGTGACGCCGCTGCTGGAAGTCCGCCGCCTGAGCCGCAAAGGTCAGTATCAGGATATTTCGCTGTCGCTGCGTCAGGGCGAGATCACCTCGATTATCGGTCTGCTCGGTTCAGGGCGAACCGAGCTGTGTCTGAGCCTGTTTGGCATGAGCCAGCCGGACAGCGGGGAAATCCGCGTTAACGGCAATGCGGTGAAATTCCACAGCAACCGCGATGCTATCCGCCACGGTATTGCTTATGTGTCGGAAGACCGTCTGACACAAGGGTTGATCATGGAGCAATCCATTTACGACAACACGCTGGTGTCGATTTTCGACAAGTTGCACACCCGCGCAGGGCTGATGGATCACCGCAAAGCAGCGTCAGTGGTGAAAGACCTGATCCGTGATCTGAACATTAAAGTGTCGGACAGCGGCCTGCCAGTGAAAACCCTGTCCGGCGGCAATGCGCAGCGTATCGCTATCGCCAAATGGGTGGCGACGCAACCGCATATCCTGATCCTCGACTCCCCCACGGTGGGTGTCGATATCGCCAACAAAGAAGGGATTTATCGCATCGCACGTGATCTGGCGGAGTCCGGCATGGCGGTGCTGATGATTTGCGATGAAATCCCGGAAGCTTATTACAACAGTCACCGCGTGCTGGTGATGCGCAAAGGCGAACTGGTGGCGGAATTCGCCCCACACCAGAGCAGCGAAGCGCAAATTGCGGAGGCGATCAATGGATAATAAATCTCTCTCGAAACTGTTTTCTCAGCACGAATTCTGGCTGGGATTACTGGTTCTGCTGCTGGTGATTGGCCTGAGTGTCAGCACCAGTGAATTTATGACGCTCGGCAACCTGACCGATGTCGCCACCAGTTACGCCATTCTCGGTATTCTGGCCTGTGGCCTGTTTGTGGTGCTGATCGCCGGTGGCATCGACATCTCCTTCCCGGCCGTCACCGCCATCGGTCAGTACGTGATGGCGAGTTACATCATTCATCATGGCGGCAGCTTTCCGCTGGCGTTTGCCATGTCGATGGGTACCGGTTTGTTACTCGGGCTGGTGAACGGTTTTCTGGTTTACTGGCTGCGCGTTCCGGCCATTATTATCACCATCGCCACGCTGAACCTGTTCTACGGTTTGCTGGTGTATCTGACCAACGGCACCTGGCTGTACGGTTTCCCTGACTGGTTTATGAACGGCATTAACTGGTTCTCCTTTACCGCTGCCGATGGCTATGACTATGGCCTGACGCTGCCGCTGCTCAGCCTGCTGGGCGTGATTATCGCCACCGGCGTGCTGATGAACCGCACCCGCGTGGGACGTCAGATTTACGCGATGGGCAGCAACCGTGACGCCGCGTCGCGTCTCGGTCTGAACATCCTGCGGCTACATTTTTACGTCTACGGTTTTATGGGATTGCTGGCGGGTATCGCTGCCGTGGTGCAGGCACAAATTACGCAGTCGGTGGCACCTAACTCACTGCTCGGTTATGAGCTGACGGTGCTGGCAGCGGTGGTGTTAGGCGGCACCAGCATGACCGGCGGTCGCGGCTCGCTTACCGGCACCATTCTCGGTGTGATGCTGCTGGCCTTCCTGCAAAACGGTCTGACCCTGCTGAGTATTTCGTCTTACTGGCATCAGGTTTTCAGCGGCGTGATCATTCTGGTCAGCATCAGCAGCACCGCGTGGAATGAAAAACGCAAACTGGCAAAGGGGATGTGACATGACAACTTTAAACCGATTCTTCCCCGGCGACCGCATCATCCGTTTGCAGTTGCTGATCATCGTCGCCGTTGCCGTGTTGTTCTCATTCACGCTGGGCGGCAGTTTCTACAGCGTCGGTAATTTCCAGTCGATCTCTTCGCAGTTGCCGATTCTGGGCATGCTGGCGCTGGGGATGGGCATCACCATGCTCACCGGCGGTATCAACCTTTCGGTCATTGCCGGTGCCAATGCCTGTTCGCTGGTCATGGCGGCCATTCTGGTGGCACATCCGGATCAGCCGCAATATTTCGTGCTGGCGATGCTCGCCGGTCTGGCTGTCGCGGTTGTCATTGGTGTACTTAACGGCGCGCTGATTGCGTATATCGGTGTCTCACCGATTCTGGCAACGCTCGGCACCATGACACTTATCGCCGGGCTGAATATTCTGCTGACCAACGGCGCGGTGATTTCCGGCTTCCCGGCGGCGATACAGTATCTGAGCAATGGCAGTCTGCTGGGCATTCCCGTCGCCCTGCTGCTTTTCCTGCTGGTGGCGCTGTTGTTGTGGGTTTTACTCGAACACACCACGCTTGGCCGCAGTTTGTATCTGATGGGTTCCAACGAACAGGCCACGCGCTTCAGTGGCGTCAATACGCACAAAGTGACCATCGCGGTGTATGTGCTTTCCGCCCTGCTCGGCTGGGGCGCGGCACTGCTGATGATGTCCAAATTTAACTCGGCAAAAGCAGGCTACGGTGACTCGTATTTGCTGGTAACCATTCTGGCCTCCGTGCTCGGCGGAATTAACCCCGACGGCGGCTTCGGGCGGGTCATCGGACTGGTACTGGCGCTGATCGTCCTGCAAATGCTGGAAAGCGGCCTGAACCTGATGGGCGTCAGCAGTTACCTGACAATGGCTCTGTGGGGCGGCGTCCTGATCCTGTTTATCGCTCTGCAAAACAGAAAATCTTAAGCGAAAGCTTTTTACCGAAGGGAAAGAACATGGCGAGTTATTTTATTGGAGTAGACGTAGGAACCGGCAGCGCCCGCGCGGGCGTCTTCGACATGACCGGCCGCATGGTCGGCCAGGCCAGCCGTGAGATTACGTTGTACCGCCCGAAAGCCGATTTCGTTGAGCAATCTTCTGATGAGATCTGGCAGTCCGTTTGCAATGCCGTGAAAGACGCGGTCAATCAGGCGGACATCAACCCGATTCAGGTGAAAGGTATCGGTTTCGACGCAACCTGTTCGCTGGTGGTGCTGGATAAAGAAGGCAAGCCGCTGACCGTCAGCCCGTCCGGGCGCAGCGAGCAAAACATTATTGTCTGGATGGATCACCGCGCCATTACTCAGGCCGAGCGCATCAACGCCACCGGTCACCGCGTGCTGGAATTCGTCGGCGGGATTATTTCGCCGGAAATGCAGACGCCAAAATTGCTGTGGCTGAAACAGCATATGCCCACCACCTGGAACAACGTCGGCCACCTGTTCGACCTGCCGGATTTTCTGACCTGGCGCGCCACGCAGGACACCACCCGTTCGCTGTGTTCTACCGTCTGTAAATGGACGTATATCGGCCATGAAGACCGCTGGGATCCCAGCTATTTCCGTCAGATCGGACTGGAAGATTTACTGGAAAACAACGCGGCGAAAATCGGCAGCGAAGTGAAAACCATGGGTGAACCGCTCGGACACGGTCTGACCCAGCGTGCCGCTGCAGAAATGGGGCTGATGGCCGGTACTGCCGTCAGCGTTTCCATTATCGATGCCCACGCAGGCAGCCTCGGTATTCTCGGTGCCAGCGGCGCCTCCGGTGAATCGGCCGATTTCGACAACCGCATTGCGCTGATTGGTGGCACGTCCACGGCACATATGGCGATGTCCCGCAGCGCACGCTATATCGGCGGTATCTGGGGGCCATACTATTCGGCCATTCTGCCTGATTACTGGCTGAACGAAGGTGGACAATCCACTACCGGGGCACTGATTGACCATGTGATTCAGTCGCATCCGTGTTATCAGGATTTACTGAAACAGGGCAAAGACAGCGGCAAAACCATCTATGAAGTGCTCAACGGCATTTTGCGAAAAATGGCCGGTGAACCGGAGAATATTGCCTTCCTGACCAAAGACATTCATATGCTGCCCTATTTCCACGGCAACCGTTCACCGCGCGCTAACCCGACGCTGACCGGTACGCTGACCGGCCTGAAACTCTCGCGTACGCCGGAAGACATGGCGCTGCATTATCTGGCCACCATTCAGGCGCTGGCGCTGGGCACCCGCCACATTATCGAGACCATGAATCAGAGCGGATATCGCATTGATACCATGATGGCAAGCGGCGGCGGCACCAAAAATCCGGTGTTTGTTCAGGAGCATTCCAACGCCACAGGCTGCGCGATGTTATTGCCGGAAGAAAGCGAAGCGATGCTGCTCGGCAGTGCCATGATGGGCACCGTCGCGGCGGGCGCCTACGACTCTTTGCCAGAAGCGATGGCCGCCATGAGCCGCATCGGCAAAACCGTGACACCGCAAACCAACAAAATTAAAGAGTATTACGACCGTAAATACCGCGTATTTCATGAGATGTACCACGACAGCATGAAATACCGCCGCCTGATGCAGGGGGAAACCCAATGAATGCGGATGAAGAATTTACCCTGGCGTGTCAGGGCTGGCAGACCTACAGTCAGGAATTACTGGCGTTACAGCATCATCTCGATGCTGATATATGGCAGCAGTTACTGACGCTGGTCACCGGCTGCACGGGCAAAATTGCCGTCACCGGCGTCGGCACGTCGGGCATTGCCGCGCGGAAAATAGCCCACATGCTGGCGTGCGTCGAGCAACCGGCGGTGTATCTGAGCGCCACCGATGCCGCCCACGGTGACCTGGGATTTATGCGCAGCAACGACCTGATGATCCTGATTTCCCGTGGCGGCAATTCTGAAGAGCTGACGCGCCTGTTACCGACGCTGAAAGCCAAAGGTGTGGCAATCATCAGTGTGACGGAGAATCTGGATTCGGCGATTGCCCGCGCCGCCACGCTGGTGGTGAAAACGCATATCCAGCGGGAAATCGACCCGCTCAATATGCTGGCCACCACGTCTGTGGTGCTGGTGCTGGCGGTGTTCGATGCATTGTGCGGCAATATCATGCTGCGTAACGGCTTCGATCAGCAAAGCCTGCTGAAAGTGCATCCGGGCGGAAATGTGGGCAAGACGCTGCGTGAGCAGGATCTGTGAACAACATCCTCAACCTTTAATCTCTTCCGCCACCAGCGCCGCCAGAATGGAGATGGCGCGCGCGGTGTGCGGCCCCCATTCGAAAGAGGTATTGATACGGATGCAATGGCTGAAGCGCTTGTCGGCAGAAAACATGGTGCCGGGCGCGACGCTGACGCCTTTTGTCAGCGCGCGCTGATAGACCCGCGCCGCATCCACATTGTCACCCAGATCCAGCCACAGAAAATAGCCGCCTGCAGGTTGCGTCACCGACACCTGCGCCGGAAACTCCGCCAGAATCGCATGACGCATCGCCATCTGCCGTTGTTCCAGCACACGCCGTAAGCGTCGCAGATGGGTATCGTAACCTCCCTGCTGCGCCCCCTTTTGCAGATAATCGGCTAACGCCAGCTGAACCGGCACGCTGGCCGATAACGTGCTCATCAGTTGCAGGCGCTGAATACGTTCAGCATAAGCCCCCGCCGCCACCCAGCCCACGCGAAAGCCCGGCGCGAGGGATTTCGAAAACGATGAGCAATGCAGAATGTCGCTGCGATAATCTGACGCCTTCAGCGGCACCGTTCGTTCGCTGCCAAAATACAGTTCGCTGTATACGTCGTCCTCGATCAGAGCCACTTTATGTGCCTGCAAAATACTCACCAGCCGTGCCTTTTTCTCCGGCGGCAAACTGCATCCGAGCGGGTTCTGAAAACTCGACATCAGCCAGCAGGCTTTGATCGGATAAAGTTTCAGCGCCTGTTCCAGCGCATCGGGATCCATGCCGTAACGCACGTCAGTCGGAATGGCGATGGCTTTTAATTTGCGCCGTTCAATCGCCTGCAATACGCCGTAAAAAGCTGGCGATTCGATAGCAACCCAGTCACCCGGCTCTGTCACCACCTGCAAACTTAACCCGAGCGACTCCATCGCACCCGACGTAATGACGATTTCATCGGGCGCGACTTCAATACCATTTTGTGCATAGCGCTGTGCAATGCTGCGGCGCAGTTCTTCATTACCCGGTGGCAGATTCGCAATGGCGCTGTGCGGGGACATCCGGCGCACCGCGCTGGCCAGGGAACGCGCCAGACGTGGCTGCGGAAAAAGTGTCGGATCAGGAAACGCGGAACCGAGTGGCACCACGGCGGGATCTTGCCCGGCTTTGAGAATGTCGAAAATGGCGTCATTGACGTCCACCTGCTCTGCAGCATGCAAATACCCGTCGGGAGATGGGCGCACCGGCCGCTGTATACCCGCTGCCACGTAATAACCGGACTGCGGACGCGCGACAATCACCCCCTGACTTTCCAGCAACTGATAGGCCTGCAAAACCGTCATCAGACTCAGGCCAGACTGTTTGCAGGTATCACGTAAGGAAGGCAGCCGGTCGCCCGGCAACCAGACCTGCGTATCAATTTGTCTGCGCAACGTACGCGCCAGCGTTTCATAACGGGATTGAGTCATAATTCATCAGCACTGTTATAGGAAGTGTTAATCAAATGATAACTATTATGCCTGATTTTGCGCTTTTCCCCGGAGTAAACTGTTCATCAACAGCAATCAATGTTTACCCGGGAGGTATGGCGGCGAAACATTCGCCATGGTAATGTGTTAATTCATCGCATTACTCAGATTTATCTGAGCTTCCCTTCACACCTGTTCGCGCAACCTTACGCTTTCTAAACACTTTCTCCACGATCGCTGGAAAAGTAACACCACGCCTTTCACTCTTTTACATCCACACCGCATTACTATTCATTGGATTGCGTAGACTTGTTTTCGTCGAAACAAAACGGGCGAATTGCCTGAATCTCCAATGAGGAATTTAATTATGCGTAAACTTACCGCAATGATTGTGGCTTCAACTCTGGCTTTGAGCTCTGCTTCTTTCGCATTTGCTGCTGAAACCGCAGCCACACCGGCCACTGATGCCACGACCGCGACGCACGGCAAAATGCTGCATCATAAAGGACCGCAACATATGAACCCGTTTGCGGCGCTGAACCTGACTGAGCAGCAGAAAACGCAGATGAAAGAAATCATGAAAGACAGCGGCGCGCGCCCTGACCGCGCAGCGATGAAAGCCCAGATGGATCAGATGCACAACCTGGTGGCTTCCGACAGCTTCGATGAAGCCAAGGTGAAATCGCAGATTGATACCATTACCAAAGCACAGTCTGATCGTATGCTCGACCGTGCCCGCGCAGAGAACAAAATGTATAACCTGCTGACACCAGAGCAGAAAAAACAGTTCAATGAGAACTACCAGAACCGCGCGGCCAAAATGGAACAGATGCGTGACCACAAACCGGGTCAGGAAAAACCAGTAACCGCTGAATAATTGACTGACCAGACAGGAAAACCGGCCCCGTGGCCGGTTTTTTTGCTTTTTTACTTACCCGCCACAACTTTATTGTCATCCGACCAGTCTTCTCTGCGCAAAGCGTCAGCCCCATCACAAATTCATCTTTAACTTCATACTTTTCTGTATAAACACATTATTTTTAAACAGTAATTCAACAAAGTCGCAACCGCATTCGGCCATGCGACCCTTACCTCTCCACATCACACTCTCGACATAAAAAGTGGCTGGCTATCACCGGACCACTCATAAGGAGTTGTACATCATGAAAAGCGTCAAGTCCGGGATAACCTGGCTGGTGGTGGCGTTAATCGGGGCTTTTGCCTTTGGAATGCTGGCCCTGAGCCGGGGCGAACATGTTAACGCCCTGTGGCTGGTGGTCGCTGCCGTTGCCTGTTACAGCATTGCCTACCGTTTCTACAGCCTGTTTATCGCCGAAAAAGTCTTCGAACTCGATGACAAACGCATGACACCTGCCGAGCATCGTAACGACGGGCTGGATTATGTGCCGACCAATAAATGGGTTTTGTTCGGCCACCACTTTGCCGCCATCGCAGGCGCGGGTCCGCTGGTCGGCCCGATACTGGCTGCGCAAATGGGTTTCCTGCCGGGCACGATCTGGATCCTGGTCGGCGTGATGCTCGCCGGTGCGGTGCAAGACTTCCTGATCCTGTTCATCTCCACCCGTCGTGACGGCCGTTCACTGGGCGAAATGGCAAAGCAGGAACTGGGCAGTTTCGCGGGCGTGATCACCATGCTCGGCGCGCTGGGCGTGATGATTATCATTCTTTCCGCGCTGGCGTTAGTGGTCGTCAAAGCGCTGGCCGATAGCCCGTGGGGTCTGTTCACCATTGCCGCGACCATTCCCATTGCCCTGTTTATGGGCATCTATATGCGTTTTCTGCGTCCGGGGAAAATTGCAGAAGTGTCGGTGATTGGCTTCGTGCTGATGATGCTCGCCATCGTTTACGGCGGCAACGTCGCGGCGGATCCTTACTGGGGACCGTTCTTTACCCTGCACGGCACCACGCTGACCTGGGTGCTGGTGATCTATGGGTTTATTGCCTCGGTATTGCCGGTCTGGCTGCTGCTGGCACCGCGCGATTATCTCTCAACGTTCCTGAAAATAGGCGTCATTGTCGGGCTGGCGGTCGGTATCGTCTTTGCTATGCCAGAGATGAAAATGCCAGCGGTTTCGCGCTTTATTGACGGCAGCGGCCCGGTATTCTCCGGCAGCCTGTTCCCGTTCCTGTTTATCACTATCGCCTGCGGGTCGATTTCCGGTTTCCATGCACTGGTCTCGAGCGGCACAACGCCGAAGCTGATTGAGCGCGAAAGCCATATCCGCTTTATCGGCTACGGCGCGATGCTGATGGAGTCGTTCGTGGCAATCATGGCGCTGATTTGTGCGTCGGTTATCGACCCGGGGGTGTATTTTGCGATGAACTCTCCGGCGGCGCTGATCGGCACCACGGCAGAGAGCGCTTCACAGGTGATTAACGGCTGGGGCTTTGTCATCACGCCAGACATTCTTACGCAAATAGCCAAAGATGTCGGCGAGCAGTCAATCCTTTCCCGCGCCGGTGGCGCACCAACCTTCGCTGTCGGGATGGCACACATCATCACCGATGTGTTTAACAGCCGCGCGATGATGGCCTTCTGGTATCACTTCGCGATCCTGTTCGAAGCCTTATTTATTCTGACCGCAGTGGATGCCGGTACCCGCGCCTGCCGCTTTATGGTGCAGGATCTGGTGGGGGTCGCCGTCCCTTCGCTGGCGAATAACCGTTCGTGGATCGGCACTTTCGCCGGTACCACCGTCGCGGTTGCGGGCTGGGGCTTCTTCGTTTATCAGGGTGTCGTCGATCCGCTGGGCGGCATAAATACTCTGTGGCCACTGTTTGGTATTGGTAATCAGATGCTGGCCTCGATGGCGTTGATTCTGGGCACCGTGGTGCTGTTCAAAATGAAGAAACAGCGCTACGCCTGGGTCACGATTTTGCCGACTATCTGGCTGTTTATCACCTCGATGACTGCGGGCTGGCAGAAGATTTTCCACGAAAAACCGTCGATTGGATTCCTGGCGCAGGCGAAGAAATTCTCTGCCGGGATCGACAGCGGCGAAATCATTAAACCGGCCAAAACGCTGGCGGACATGCAAACCATCGTGCTGAACAATCAGATCAACGCCATCCTGTGTGGATTCTTTATGCTGGTGGCGGTCACCATGCTGATTTCAGCGTTCTTCGTTATCCGTCGCGCGCTGCAATCGAGCACACCGACAGTGCATGAAACGGCTGTCGTACAACGTCGCGAGGCCCGCCATGTCTGATTCAAGAGCATTATTTAAAACCGCGCGCCCTGCGGCGTTACACGTCATCCGCTGTCAGCCGTTGTTCACCGTGCAGCCCAAACCACACAATGTGACCGGCTGGCTGAAACTGGCGATAAAACGCACTGCTCAGAGTTTTCGCCTGATGGTCGGCGTGCAGGATTATCAGAATTATGTCCGGCACATGAAGGTCAGACACCCGGAAATGACGCCGATGACCGAACGCGAATTCCACCGGCGATGCCTTGAAGCGAGGTTCCCGAGCAAAGGCGGGAAAATGGGAAAATGTCCGTGCTGACATCAGAGTGACCCCTCCGGCTCAGTCACGATGTCGTGTTTTACACCTTCCTCTTCACACAGGGGAAGGTGTCGTCACACCACCTGAAATGCAAAGCCTTTTATATTTTTTAATTGCCCGGTGATGTCAGCCTGAAAACCTCACACTGAAATGTGTTGTCTTGTGATTTTAGCCCCCTCGTATCTGGTGATAATTTAGCCGCATTAGTTTTATTGAGAATTCATTTTTACTTCTGAGGGCATCACTATGATCGAGGCAACACATATCCGGGACATCCTCCTGATGGATCACCGTATTGTACTTTGCGTCATTGGAATGGCGGCGTGGGGCGGGATTGTTCGCTATATCATGCTCAGGCAGCAGAAACCCATCCTGGATGAAATCAGGGCATGCCTGTTGCAGATTGTTGTTTCCTGCTTCAGCGGAATGCTGTTGAGTATTTTCGTTCTGTCACGCAATGCCAACGATGACCGGTTACTGGTCATTGCCGGTTTGGGCGGGGTATTTGCCGGGCCACTTCTCACCCTTATCGGTAAGAGAATCGCTGGCTTTGTTGACAACTACAGTCCGGCGTCTAAATAAGCGCATTCACCTCTTCCCCGGCAAAATCTATGCGCCGGGGATTTTTTTGCCTTGCCCTGGTTAGCTGAATGTTAACGCCCCGCTTAACTCGCCACTAACATCGGCTCTGCCACCGGAGCCGTCTGTTCGAAAACCAGAGACAGCAGGATCTTCTTCACCGCCATGGCTTCCTGCGATAACGCCAGCGTTTCACAAACGCACAGCGAAAGCGGAACCTGAATCGCCGGACTGCTGATGCATGACATCCAGGCTTTAGCCGGACCCGTCATGGTGCGGGCAGCGGATTCAGGCAAAATAGTCGCCCCCAGACCGCTGGCAACGGCGGCAGTCAGCGTGGCGGAAGATTCAATTTCACCAATGATATTGGCACTTAAACGGCGCAACGCCATCGCATCATCCACCAGACGGCGGGTGACATTGTGGGAACGCGGCATGAACAGGTTTAGTTTTGCCACCTCAGCCAGTTCGACATATTTACCCGGATTCGGCACAGAATGCGCGCCGACCAGATACAAATCTTCTTTCATCAGCGGCTGACTGCTCAACCCTGAGGCCACGCTGGTGCCATAAAAGACCGCCATATCCATGCGCCCGTTGAGCACTAAATCGCCCAGCGCAGTGCCGAAATTCTCGTTGAGATACAGCAGAATGCCCGGGTGCTGCTTGCGGACAGCCTGTAGCAACGGCAACGCCAGCCCGGAGGCGGCAGTGCCCGGCGCAAGGCCGACAGAAACCTGTCCGCTGAGCGATTGTCCGGCGTTATTCACGGCACTGTGGATTTGGTCGCACTGGCGCAAAATGGCCTGGGCGTGGGAATAAAGAATATTACCTGCTTCGGTAGGAGTGACGCCGCGCTTGGTGCGAATCAGCAATTGTTGCTGCAATTCCCCTTCCAGTGTCGCCAGTTGCTGGCTTAATGCCGGTTGGGCGATATGCAGAACATCAGCGGCCTGTGTCAGGCTGCCAATATCGACGATTTTCACAAAGTATTTCAGACGTCTGAGATTCATCTCTGTCTCCATTTTGCGCGAAAAGGGATAACCCTGGACTGTTGTTATGAAGGTAAGTTATCTACGCAAACGATTAGCGTGACTGATAAAAGCAAGATTTACGCCAATCTCCGGCACGCAGATTAAAAACGCCTGCTTCAGAGGCTAATACCGCAAAATATAAGAGAAAACTATTACGCGTGACGTGTGGGAAACGGAGGGCGCGGGGAATCTCAGAGGGAATTCACTGCGCTGATAAAGAAGGATGCACCAATATCATGCATTCTTATAGGTCACCCTTATAAATTAGCAGGGTTAATAACAGCGATGCCACGAAACAGATTCGCAGCATCACGTCCTGACGTCGCGTTTATATTGACGGGATCATGCCGCCATCGACGCGGATCACCGAACCGGTTACATATGACGCCTGCTGGCTGGCAAGAAACGCCGCCACAGCGCCATACTCTTCCGGTTTACCGTAGCGTTTTGCCGGAATGCTGGCGGCACTTTTTGCCGCTACCTCTTCGACCAATGTCCCTTCCCGCCCGGCGCGTGCGGCATCGAGCTGGCCCAGACGCTGCGTGGAAATACGCCCCGGCACCATCACGTTAACCGTGATGCCGTCACCCGCCACTTCGGAGGCCAGCGTTTTCGACCAGCCGACCAGCGCCATGCGTAAAGTATTCGACATGCCGAGGTTGGCAATTGGCGCGATCACGCCCGACGACGTGCTGGTAATAATCCGCCCCCAGCCCGCATTGTGCATATCCGGCAGCACTTTATCGGTCAGTTGAATAAGCGAACTCACCATCGTGGAGAACTGAGATTGCCACGCATCCGGCGCGACGCCAGCCGCCTTCGTCGGCGGCGGCCCGCCTGAGTTGTTTATCAGAATACCCACCGGTCCGAATGTGCGGCGGATTTGCATCAGCACATCATCAAAGCTTTCCGGTGCTGTCAGATCCAGCACCCACGCCTGCGCGGTACCGCCCTGTTTTTCAATCAGGCTGACAGTTTCCTGCAACGCACTGAGCGTTCGCCCGCAAACCGCCACCTGAACGCCTTCGCCTGCCAGGGCAATGGCCATCGCACGGCCTAAACCGCCGCCTGCGCCACTGACCAGCGCCACGCGGCCCTGAATACCAAAATCCATCACTTTTTCCTCTGGTTTATGTAAGACAAAAACAGCGGATCACCCCACTTTGCTGACTTTGTTAAGCACCATCTGATAAGCCGATTGCAGGTGGCTGCGCATCATGTCCGCCGCCGCTTCCATCCGCCCTTCCAGCACGGCGTCGATGATGGCGACATGTTCCTCACACCATTCGCGCACACGCTGTTTATTGGTGTAACTGCCGAACTCCAGCAGGCGGCGCAGCCGGTTTTGCTGCTGAATTGCCTGTAAAACAAAAATATTGCCGCTGAACTCCGCCAGCATTTCATGAAAGGTGGCGTCCGTTTCGAAAATCTGACGGCCATCAACGGCCAGAATATCCGGATGCGTAATCAGATAAATATGCTGCATCCGCAGGCGGCGCAGCGCGCTTTTATCGGCGTGAAAACCTGCCGCCATGAGCGCGCCCGGCTCAATCATCAGACGGAATCCGTAGCCGTTACTCAGCGCTACATCGGTATTCAGGGTCGGTAAGAATGACCAGCCATGCCCTTTGTTGCGGGCGATCAACCCGTCTTCCGCCAGACGCAGCAACGTGCGCGCCAGCACGCCACGATCGACGTCATAGCGCTGGGCGATTTCCGTCTGCGTCAGGGAATCCGGCAACTTTCCGGCGATACGGTCTTTCACCAGTTGCTCGTATAAATCCTGATCATTACTGGCGGGGATATCAATGCTGATGCGCTGAAGTTCATCGAAGGCTTTCAGCAGGAAAAAACCCTGATTGCGCCGCGCTTCGATAATGCCTAATTCACACAGTAATTTCAGGGCAGTACGCACCGGCGTACGCGACACACCGAGCATATCAGCCAGTTGTTGCTCCCTGAGATGATGACCTGGCTCAAATTTTGCTTCACGTATCAGGTCAAGGATTTGGTTTGCCAGACGCCTTCCGCTGGCTGTCGTAGTTTGGGTCATGGAATAGCAGCACCTGAAAGTATTTGTTGTTTAGGTTTGTACAATATCACAAGCCTTGAGGATGGTGAAGTCTGGTTACAAAGCCCCCAAATCGTGCAATTAATGCACCAAAAAAGAGCCTTGACTCACAAATTTAATTGTATTTAATGAGACAAAAAGAGCAATCCTGCTCATGGGAAACTGGAGTCTGTCATGTCAAAAAAAGCTTTTTTGCGTCGATATGCCGCCGTCTCTCTGGCCGCTATTTGCCTGAGTGCCCCGTTGTTCAGCCAGGCTGCTGCGCCAGTTCTGGTCAGTAAAGGTCATCTGACGTATGGCACCGCCGCCACGTTCATGCCGTTTGAATTTACTAAAGATGGCAAGCTGACCGGTTTCGATATCGATCTCATCACCGCCCTGTCGAAAAAACTGGCGCTGACACCGGAACCGATGTCGATGGAGTTCAAAGGACTGATCCCCGCGTTGCAGGGCAAACGTCTCGATATCATCAACTCAGCGATGTACATCAACCCGACCCGTTCTGAGCAGGTGGATTTTGTGCCGTACCTGAAAATCGGCAGMCGCGTCATTGTGGCGAAAGGCAATCCGGAAAAAATCACCGGTCGAGATTTGTCCCTGTGCGGCAAAAACATCGCCGTGACGCTGGGCGGCATTGAAGAAAGTCAGGCGCGTGCAGACAACCAAAAATGTCTGGATGCGAAAAAACCGGCGCTGACCGTGCTGACCTTCCCGGCTGCCACGGATTCCGCCGTCGCAGTGGCACAAAAACGTGCTGATGCAGAATTCCTGTCAACGCCGGGTGCTGTGGCGCTGCTGAGTGAAAAAGGCGATACCTTCGAAGCCGTCGGCGCTGAGTTTGAAGCAGACACGCACATCGGTTTTGCCGTGCGTAAAGGCGATACCGAAATGAAATCGCTGCTGGAAAAAGGCCTTCAGGACGTGGTGAAAGACGGAACTTATCAAAAAATCATCAGCAAATGGCAGTTCCCGGCTTCGGTGTCCATTTTCTGAAACCGTGATGTTAAGTAAAGCGTTGCCCTGACGTTGAGGAAAGTTCATGTCACTTGATCTTGTTTGGCAATACCTGTTCTCACCGGCGTTCTTTCAGGGCGCATTAATGACCTTGTTGTTAACGGTGTGCTCGTTGTTCTTTGGCATTATTGCGGGGCTGGTGCTGGCCCTGCTGCAGGAATCCCGCTTCCGGGCGGGATCCGTTCTGGCCTTCTTCTATCTCTGGTTATTTCGCGGCACACCGGTGCTGTTCCAGATTATTTTCGTTTACAACGTCCTGCCAACCTTCGGCCTGCGCTTCTCCGCTTTCACCTGTGCGGTGATGGCGCTGTCCTTAAATGAAGGGGCGTATATGGCGGAGATTTTACGCTCCGGCTTACAGGCCGTACGCAGCGGGCAGCGAACGGCGGGGATGGCGCTCGGCATGACTCAGAGCCAGATCATGCGCAAGATTGTGTTGCCACAGGCCGCGCGCATCGTGTTGCCGCCGATGGGCAATCAGATGATCAGCATGCTGAAGTCGAGCGCACTGGTGTCGGTGATTGCCGTGCAGGAACTGCTGCTTATCGCCAATCAGACCGCCAGCGCCAGCTTCCGATATTTCGAAGCACTGTGCGCCGCAGGTATTTACTACCTGGTGCTGACTTCCGTATTCATGGTCGGACAGGCCTGGCTGGAACGTTCGCTTGATCCGAAAAAGCGCAAGAAACCCGCGCTGTCACTGACTGAACGCCTGCTGCGCAGCAGCACGCCAAACTGAGGAGAAGTCCGTGAGTCAATCCAAACCGGTTCTGGAAATCATCGGCGTCGATAAACATTTTGGCGCACAACACGTGCTTAAAAACTGTTCCCTGAATGTGGTTCAGGGCGAAACCGTGGTGCTGATTGGTCCGTCAGGTTCAGGCAAATCTACCCTGCTGCGCTGCATCAATTTGCTGGAGCCGATCCAGGGGGGGTCGATCTTCTTTCGCAATCAGGACATCACCCACGCCAGTATCGAGCCGCATAAATTACGCCGTGACATCGGCATGGTGTTCCAGAACTACGAACTGTTTTCCCATCTGACGGCGGCCGAAAACATCATGCTCGCGCCGATGACCGTGCTGGGCGTCAGCCGCAGTGAAGCCGAGGCGCAGGCACTGGAACTGCTCGGCAAAGTACGAATTCCTGATAAAGCCGATTCGTTCCCGGATGAACTTTCCGGCGGCCAGCAGCAACGTGTCGCCATTGCCCGTGCACTGGCGATGAAACCCAAACTGATGCTGTTTGACGAGCCGACTTCGGCGCTCGACCCGGAAATGATCCGCGAAGTGCTCGACGTGATGGCCGATCTCAGCGCCGAAGGCATGACCAGCATTGTGGTCACGCATGAAATGGGCTTCGCGAAACGTGCAGCCAATCACATCGTCTTTATGGAAAACGGCGAAATCATCGAAAACGCGACCGGCGAAAAATTCTTCGGCGGCGATGTCAGCCTGCGGGCGCAACGTTTCTTAGATCAAATCTTACATTGATCCTTTTCAGCATTCTCAAAACACCTATTGCGCCCTCACCAGGGGCCTGACTTTTGCCACAACACTGTTTTCAGGAGACACCGATGAGTCTTTCATCGCCCGATATCAGCAGAATGAAACGTGATCTTGCCGCACTGGTGGCGATCAATACCGAAAACCCGCCGGGACGTGAACGCGAGGCCGCAGAGCTTATCAGCGCCATGCTCAGCGACATCGGCCTCGACATGACGCTCAGCGAGTACGCACCGGGACGCACCAACGTGATTGGCAGGCTGGAAAACGGCAGCGGCCCGTGCTTTGCCTTTAATACCCACATCGACGTCGTACCGGCCGGTGAAGGCTGGCAGCAGGATCCGTTCACCCTCACCGAACGCGACGGGCGGTTGTATGGCCGCGGAGCCTGCGACGCTAAAGGCCCGCTGATCGCCATGATCGAAGCCATGCGCTGGCTCGCGGCCAACCGCAATGACTGGCGCGGCACGCTGATGGCGATTTTTGTCGCCGACGAAGAAGTCGCCAGCGAAGGCGCGAAGTTTTATGTGCGCGAAGCCTCGGCGCATATCGATTACGTGGTGATCGGCGAACCGACGTCCAACACCACATACTCGGCGCACAAAGGCAGTTTACGTCCGCTGGTTCGCGTTCATGGCGTCACCGCGCATTCCGGCACACCGGAGCTGGGCGAGAACGCTATTTTCCGTGCCGCGCAACTGCTCGGTCTGGTGGAAGAAACGCATGAACATACCGTGCGTTGTCGCTGCCATCCGCTGGTCGGTAACGCCAGCCTGACGGTCACGCGCATTAGCGGCGGACATGCCGATAACGTGCTGCCGGGCGCCTGCGAATTATTGCTCGACCGGCGTATGGTGCCGGGCGAAGACGAAAACGCCGTGAAACAGGAAATTCAGGATTTACTGCAACTGGCGCAGGAAAAATTCGGTGTACGCAGCGAAATCATCACCTACAAACCCACCACCGGCGGTGCGACCGAAACCGATTCTGACGATCCGATTGTGCGGGCGGGCGTTGAAGCCTGCGCCGCCCAGGGCAATCCTGAACCCGGCCCGTTCGGTTTTCAGGGAGGATGCGATCTGGTGCATTTTCGCAGTCTGGGCACTAAAGGCATCATCATCGGCCCCGGTTCGCTGGCCGTCGCGCATAAACCTGATGAATTTATCCCCATCGATGAATTCGTAGCAGGCAGCAAAATTTACTGCGATGTCGCCTTAAAAATGCTCAAACGCTGAGGGGAAAACGGTGAAAGCGACATTATATCGCGCCGACCTGCGGTATCCGCATCTGCAACTTTATACCGCCTCGTCGGGCAGTGTGCCGGGGCTGGACACCTTGTATCTGCTGCTTGAAGACAAAAACTTCAACGGGCTGGGCGAAGTGCGCATCAACATGGCGTATCTCAATGGTTACAGCGCCGAACGGGTGTTGAGTGATGTGATCCGTGCGTTGCAGCAACTGGATCTCAGTCAGCCTGCCAGCACAATTTTGCTCAATCTGCCGCAACGGCTGGCGGATTTTCTGGCACCGACACGCATGCTGCTGGATATCGCGCTGCATGATCTGATCGCGCGTCAGGAAGGCATCAGCGTGGCGCAACTGGCGGGCGCAGATAATAGCGAAACGGTGAGTTATCACACCAACCAGACGCTGTTCTGGACGCCGATGGCGCAGATGCTGCAACAGGCGACGGCGTATGTGGATCGCGGTTTTACACAGCTTAAACTGCGCGTCGGCGTGGCTTCGTTCGAAGAAGATGAAGCACGGCTCAGTGCGCTGCGCCGACGTTTCGGGCACGAAATCAGTTTGTCCGCAGATGCCAACGGCCAATGGCAGCCGGAAGCCGCGCGCAGCCATTTAATCTCGCTGGCGAAGTTTGACATGAGTTATCTCGAACAGCCGGTTTCTGACGCTAATGCGCACTATTATCCGACGCTGGCCGAAGCCAGTCCGGTGCCGCTGATGCTCGATGAAAGCATGAGCAGCGAGGCGGATTTAGAACGCATTTTGGCGCTGAACGGCAAGATTATGGCGCATCTCAAACTGGTCAAAATGGGCGGCATTGCGCCGACAATGGCTGCCGCACGACGTCTTACGGCAGCGGGCGTGCCCTTCATGATTGGTCAGATGAACGAAGGCGGTGCCGCTACCGCCGCCGCCCTGCACGTCGCCCGCGCCTGCCAGCCCGCTTACGCCGAACTTTACGGTGCCGACGGGCTGGGTAACGACCCGGTTCACGGCCTTTCCTATCATCAGGGGTTACTCAGCAGCCCGCCGGGCGCGGGGCTGGGTATCCGCTTCACCCCTTCCCAGGCAGAATTTATTCAGGAGTTTGAACAATGACAGCAACATCATTACCCGATACGGGCCGCGTCGTGCCAGGCGCAGAATCTGCATTTCACGAAGAAGAATATCGGCAGCGCATGGCGAAGGCGCGTCAGTTACTGGTGAAAGCCGGTCTGGACGTGATGGTGATCACCGGGCCGGAAAACATCTTTTACCTGACAGGTCAGCAAACACCGGGCTATTACACTTTCCAGACGCTGGTACTGCCGGTGGAAGGCGATCCGGTGTTTGTTATCCGCCAGCTTGAGTATTTCAACTTCATCTCCAACACCTTTATCCGCGACGCGGCGATTTATACCGATGGCGATAATCCGGTGAATTTCCTGCTCGATGTGCTGAAAACGCGTGGCTGGATGAAGAGCCGGATCGGGATCGATAAACGCGGCTGGTTTCTGCCGATCGCAATATACGAAGCCTTACAGGCTGAAATCGGCACGATCCACGATGCGGCTGGTGTTATCGAGCAACTGCGCGCCGTGAAATCAGCCGCAGAACTGGAAAAAATGGCGCACGCCGCCCGTTACGTTGACGCTGGCATGCTGGCAGGCCGCGCGGCGATTGCCGCAGGTGCGACAGAAAACGATCTGGTTTCCGCCATGATGGGCGCGGCGATTGCCGCCGGTTCCGAATATATGGGCATGGAACCGCTGGTCTCCAGCGGCCCGCGCACCGGTGTGCCGCACGGTACATGGCGACGCCGTAAAATTCTCGGGGGCGACCCGATTTTCCTTGAAATGGCCGCCACTCATGACCGTTATCACGCGGCCCTGATGCGCTCCGCCTGGCTCGGCAAACCGCCAGCCGTGGCGCTGGAAATGGAAAAAGTCTGTCAGGAAGCGTTGCAGGCTGCACTCGATGCCATCCGTCCGGGCGCGACATGCGAAGCGCCGCATCTGGCCTGTCAGGCCGTTATCGACCGCGCTGGCTATACCGATAACTTCAAAAAACGCACCGGTTATTCGATTGGTATTTCGTTCGCACCGGACTGGGGCGAAGGCGCGATCCTCAGCCTTTACAGCGGCATCACCACCGAATTACAGCCGGGAATGACCTTCCACATTCCGCCTGCATTGCGCATTTACGGCGAATTCACCGTCGGTGTCAGTGAAACCATTGTGGTGACCGAAACCGGCTATCGCGCCCTCGGCACAGTGGATCGTCCGCTGACCTTACTTTGATTTTGCTTTTAACCAGATGATGAGAATTGAATAAATGAAAGACATCAGTGAAAGTCAGGCGCGCCTGAAAGGTATTTTTAATATTACCGTGACGCCTTTTACGGCGGGCGGCGAGTTTGATTTTGCCGGGTTATCCCGCAACATTGAGCGGGTCATCGGCCTCGGTTATGACGGCATTTTGATTGGCGGCACGTACGGTGAATTCCCGGCGATGACCGCCGACGAACGCGCCACGCTGTTCCGCCATGTGATGGAAGTGGTGGGTGACCGCGTGCCGGTGATGTTGTGCAGCGCAGGTTCAGATGTCCGTGTCGTGCGCGATTTAACGCAACTGGCGGGCGATCTGGGTGGCCTGCCGATGGTCACGCCGCCGTTTGTTTCTGAAGTGACCGACGCGCAAATTATCAGCTTCTTCAAACAGATGGCACCGTTATCACGCACCGGTATTTTGGTATATAACGCACCGGGTATCGGCATTACGTTGCCGCCGGTAGTGCTGGAGCAACTGGCCGACATCGACGGCGTGGTGGGTATCAAACAAGGTGATCTGAACCCGACCGCCATCGATCAGATTGCCAACCGTCTTGGCGGGCGTCTGCGTCTGTTCTGCGCCTCCGATCTGGCATTTTTAGGGCCGATGATGTGTGGTTTTGACGGCATCAGCACCACCAACAGCGGCGCTTTGCCGGAAATTATTCTGGCAACCTATCGTGCGCTGGAAAGCGGCGATGCCAGCACAGCCCGCGAACTGCACCGTCTGTGGTATCCGTACCGGGCGCTGGCCCGCCGTTTCGGTCAACCGCAACTGGTGAAAGCGGCCATGAACCTGCGCGGTTTTGACGGTCACCATGTGCGCGCCCCGCTGATTGATCTGCAAGCTGACGTCATCGGGCTGGTGGAGCAGGAACTGCGCCGTCTGGCCGCCGATCCGCGTTCCGGCGTCACCCTGAAGTAACCCGCTTTAAGCAAAAATCCCCGTCTTTGCAGGCGGGGATTTTTCATGGTGCCGTCAATTTATCCGTGCTGAGCTGACGCCGCTTTCAGAAAAGCTATCAGCAACGGGTGAGGTTTCACCGGCAGTGATGACAACTCCGGGTGGCCCTGCACGCCGAGATAAAACGGATGGCGGGTGAATTCGATTCCGTCAGCAATCTTGCCGGTGGCATCGGTCCCGCTGATCAGTAATCCGTGATTTTCCAGATCCGGTTTCAGTTCAGGTGCAAGGTGAAAACGGTGGTTGTAGCGCACGATAAATTCATCGCCAAGAATCTCATGCAACCGGCTGCCGGGGCGGGAATGCATCCGATGATCCCCGAGGCGGTGAACCGGAAATGTGGGCGTATTCGTCAGCGGCACAAAAGTTTTAATATCAGCATCAGGATCCGCTTCCGCCAGATTGGCTTTCGCAGAACCCATCATGTTCTGCACGATGGCCGTAGTCATGGTTTGCATGCCCAGGCACAACCCGAGAATGGGAATATGGCGATTCAGGGCGTAATGTGCGGCACAAATCTGTCCGGTAACATTACACATCGCGGATCCGCCCGGCAGTAAAATACCATCGACGTTTTCCATCACTTCATGCAGATGATCTTCCAGCACCTGGGGCGCGGCATACACCATATCAAGCGACACTGATAAAGCATCCGCGGCATCACCCAGCGCAGCGAGCGTGGCCGGATAGGTCGTGCACTGCTCGGACTGCGCACCGACCAGCGCGATACGCAGCGAAGTGGTGGTTTGTGGCGGCGTATCGTGATTTATCCAGCGCCCATAACGATCACGCCACCAGCATCCGGCGGCTTCATCCGTCAGTCCGTGCCGCCTGAACATATACCCCTGATTTTCGCGCTCAACCGTAATCAATTCATAGTCAAACGCTTTTTCGCGAACCTGCCGTGCAATTTGAGTGAACTGAATGATCTGCATTGGCCCGAGGGGGATCACCACATCCCCGGTGCCATACGTCTTCAGCAATTCTTCCAGCTTCATCACTTTACCGGCACTTTGCAAAATCAGCCGTTCTGCCCAAAGCAACCCGCTGGTTACCCGTTGCCCTTCACCAACGACGTGCTGGCAGGCATCAGGGTAGCGTGCGGTATCCCAGCTCACCGGCAGATGCGCCAGCGGTAAATCCTTTTGTGCCGCCAGTATTGCCGCCATCGCACCGTACAGCGACGGCTCAGGTGTGTCATGTGCAACAAAAATAAGAGCCATAAGACAACCTTGAAATATAAATGAAAAGTTCAGACAGCCCGCAGGCTCACCGCCAGCCATACCCGCTGCCCTGCCGTTTCCGTCAGTAAAATACCGCTCAGCACGAAGAAATTATGAGCAAAGCAAAAAGAAGAATGGTAAGTTTAAATTGGTTTTAATGATTCACATAATACAATTTTGTTATTGTTCATACAGGGGAAACAATGTCTGCTGAATTTCTTGCACCTCGTTTGCGTCGCGTGCGCCCTTCGCCGACAGCGGCGATCTCCGACCAGGTTCGTGCGCTCAGCGCGGCAGGTACTGATGTCATCAACCTGGGCGAAGGTGAGCTGGATTTCGATACTCCCGCACATATTAAGCAGGCCGGCATCGACGCGATTGTACAAGGTGACACAAAATACACTGCCGTTGCCGGTACCGCCGCGCTTAAACACGCCATCATGACTAAGTTTAATCGTGAAAATAGGATCAGCTACCGCCCGGATGAAGTCATCGCGGGCAGTGGCGCCAAGCAACTCATTTTCAACGCACTGTTGGCCACCGTTTCGTCTGGCGATCAGGTGATTATCCCGGCCCCTTACTGGGTGTCTTATCCGGATATGGTGGCACTGGCGGAAGGTGAACCGCGGATTGTTCATTGTCTGGAAAGTGATGGCTGGAAATTGCAGCCGGAAGTTTTAGCCGCCGCAATCACCCCGAAAACACGTTGGGTCATCCTCAACTCCCCGAACAATCCGACCGGGGCAGTCTATTCAGCTGACGAACTCCACGCACTGGCCGCCGTTCTGCTGGAGCACCCGCAGGTGCTGGTGATGGCAGACGACATCTACGAACAAATTTGTTTTGTGCCCGGTATTTTCGCCACACTCGCCGAAGTCGAACCTCGTCTGAAAGAGCGTATCCTGACCGTAAACGGTGTTTCTAAAGGCTATTCAATGACCGGCTGGCGTTTGGGTTATGCGGGCGGCCCCGCGTGGCTGATTTCTGCCATGCAAATTTTGCAGTCGCAAAGCACTTCCAACCCCAGCTCCATTTCTCAGGCCGCGACTGTTGCCGCTCTGGAACAGGGCAATGCATTCATCGCGGACTGGATCGACATCCTGACGCACCGTCGCACCCTGATCATGAACTGCGTGAATGCCATTGACGGCCTGAGTGCCGAAACGCCGCCGGGCGCATTTTACGTTTTCGCTAATTGTCAGGGGATGTCAGGTAAAACGACACCTTCAGGCGATATTCTCAGAACAGATGAAGATTTTGCAGCTTATCTGCTGAAATCAGGCCATGTCGCCACGCTTCAGGGTTCTGCTTTTGGTGCGCCGGGTTATTTGCGTATTGCTTATGCCATCGATGACAACCGGTTGCAGGAAGCCTGCGAGCGAATCACCCGCGCTTGTCGTGAATTGCGTTAAGACCGAAAAAGGCCTGCTTCAATATGAAAACGGGCCTTTTTGACTCTATTCTCAACAACTTGGCTAAAGTATCAGCAAACGCACGCATTTATTCAGTTTCCCCTTTGACATGCCACGGGGCAGTCGCTATTATTCGCCCCGTTCCAACGATTCCTCTGTAGTTCAGTCGGTAGAACGGCGGACTGTTAATCCGTATGTCACTGGTTCGAGTCCAGTCAGAGGAGCCAAATTAGAAAATCCCGCTTAAGGAAACTTAAGCGGGATTTTTGCTTTTTATGCCCGGAGCCCGGGCCTGTATGGCGTTGATGCAATCAGTGAGTGTGAAAATAGTCCTGATGCATTTTCAGTTTTCCCTCGGCGCCGGGAAAATTTGGTGGTCAGATTTGGGGTCAGGTGAGTTCGATGACACAGTGACCCCCAAATATCTCTTAACGACTCAAAAATCCGCAAATTAAAATCACCCGCAAAACCCTTTAATGTTTCTGATTCTCATGGCCTGTACCTTTATGCAATCTTATGACTGATTAACGCAGCTGGCCTTTCGGTAAGGCGGAAAAAAAATCGGCATGAGAAGGAGAGCGCGTCTGTTGCAGAATCTCCGCTAACGCCTCCAACGGCGCATCGGACCAGTCAGCGCGCAGATCAACGCTGGCATACTGGCGGTCGCACCAGATTTTCAGCGCCGCAGATTTAAGCCCGCGCCGGTCGCCGCCGGCCTGCGCACCGGCGTTCATGGCCCCCAGAAGGCGGTCGGCCAGCGGCAGGTCAGTTTGCAGGTGATAATTTTCCAGCATCGCAAACAGCGTTCGTTCCCCAGTCAGTAAATTCCCACCGACGACACATTGATGCCCCGCGATGCTTCCGGCCCAGACTCCGCAATCTGCCCCGCTCCACTGCGCCGTATTGCCCTGATTATCGACTATCAGTAGCTGCCTTCGGGCAGCGTCCGCATCCTGCGCCAGCAGGTTTTTCAATGTATATGCCGCATCGGCCCCCTGCTGTAACAACGTCAGACCCCGCTCCCCGTAAAGTGGATTGGTCATTGCCTGGGTGGCAATCGCGCCGGTCTGCGCACGTCCGTGTACCACCAATGCACCCACGGCAGGGCCAGCGGTAGCGGTGGCGACACCCACCGCACCTGAGTGTGGGTCCCGCGCCACGATTGAAAAAGTCATAAGTACTCCGCGACAGTCTGGTTAAATTTATACGTATAAATTATTGCAATTCAGTTAATTTATACGCATAAATAATAAACAGGACAACGCCTGATTTTTTTCTGAGGTTTCCACATAGCGTTTTATTAAGCGACGAGGTCGATATGCTGCCAGCTTTGCAAAAGTCATTTATGCCAATCTGTTTTTGTCTCTTTGCGCTGTCGTGGCAGGCTCAGGTGCAGGCCAGAACCCCTGCGGATGCGCTGTTGATTGGTCAGGTGGCTGAGCCACAATCGCTGGATCCACAGGTTGCTACCGCAGCCAACGACTCGCGCATTCTGGTGAACGTTTACGACGGACTGGTGCGTAACGGTGAGGGGAAACTGGATATCGAACCGGCGCTGGCCACCCGTTGGACAATCAGTCCCGACGGCCTTACTTACCGCTTTTATCTGCGCGAGGGGGTGAAATTTCAGGACGGAACACCGTTTAATGCCGATGCGGTGAAATTTACCTTTGACCGTATGCTGGATGATAAAAATCCGTGGCATGACACCGGGCCTTTCCCGTTGTCGTTTTTCTTCTCTTCGATAAAAAACATCGAAACACCGGACCAAAATACGCTGGTCTTTACGCTGAAAGAGCCGTTCTCACCGTTTCTCTCCAACCTCGCCACGCCAACCGGCCTTATCGTGTCACCAGCGGCAGTGAAAAAATACGGCAAAGAGTTTGGCCGTCACCCGGTCGGCACTGGCGCATTCCGCTTTGCAGAATGGAAAGCCAATCAGCGCGTGGTGGTGACGGCCAATAATGATTACTGGGACGGTAAACCTGCGGTACAAAACGTGGTGTTCCGCCCCATCACCGATGGTAATACGCGGGTCGCCGAGATGCTTTCCGGCGGCATTGATGCAATGGTAGAAGTGCCTCCTGACACGGTGAAACTGTTCAAGGAGAAAAGTGACCGCTTCCGCCTGTACCAGACTACCGGCCCACACGTCTGGTACGTGATGCTCAATACACAAGTGCCACCCTTTAACGACGTGCGGGTGAGGCAGGCGGTGAATTACGCCATCAATAAACAGTCGCTGACAGATAAAATTTTGCAGGGTTCGGCCGACGTAGCCGAGGGCCCGATCCCCCACGCCTTTAACTGGGCGACCAATAAAGAGGTGACGCCCTATCCTTATGATCCGACTAAAGCCCGCGCACTGCTGAAAGCCGCCGGAGCAGAAGGGACAACGCTGACCTTCTACGTCGCCGAGGGGGGATCAGGCATGCTGGATCCCATCCCGATGGCCACCGCCATTCAGGCTGACCTGAAAGCAGTAGGTCTGAATGTTTCGCTCCAGACCTATGAGTGGAATACCTATCTATCGAAGGTTAATGCCGGTCTGGACAATCACACCCATATGGCGGAAATGGCCTGGATGACCAACGACCCTGACACCCTACCTTTCCTGACGCTACGCACCGACGCCTGGCCGAAAAAAGGCGGTTTTAACTCCGGTTATTACAGCAATCCGCAGGTGGACAATCTGTTGCAACAAGCGCGCATGACCACAGACACCGCAACGCGCGCCGCGCTTTACAGGCAGGTGCAGCAGCTCGTACATGACGATGCACCGTGGATTTTCGTCGCCAACTGGAAACAGAACGCCGTAACCTCCACACGAATTCAGCACTTCGCACTGCAACCGAATTTCAATCTGTTGCTCAACCGGGTAACCAAACAGTAATCGGAGAGAAACTTATGGGGAGTTACGTGCTTAAAAGGCTGCTCTCGACCATTCCGGTGTTTATCGGGTTGTCGCTGATTGTTTTTTTGATTATGGCAATGATCCCGGGGGATCCGGCTCAGGCGTTGCTCGGTGCCTGGGCCACGCCGGAAAACGTCGCACGGATCAATCAGGAACTCGGGCTGAATAAACCGCTCTATCAACAATATCTGATCTGGGCGGGCAATATTTTGCACGGCGATTTTGGCCGTTCTTACGTGCTTAATCGCCCGGTCATTGATGAAGTGATGGAGCGTTTTGGCGCCACGCTGTTGCTCGGAGGCTGCGCACTGCTGTTAAGCACCGTGCTGGGGCTGCTGGCCGGAATACTCTCCGCCGTCCGCCAGTTTGGCCTGGGCGACCACATCATTACGTTGCTGGTGCTGCTGGGAATTTCCATGCCTTCGTTTTGGATTGGTCTGCTGCTGATAATGCTGTTCGCCGTAGAGCTACAATGGTTCCCTGCTTCTGGTATGTATGCCATTTGGGCCGGTGGCGGCTGGCTCGACTTGCTGCATCATCTGACCTTACCCGCTATTACGCTGGCGATTGTTGCCACCGGCGTTATCGCTCGCCTGACCCGCACCGCGATGCTCGAAGTGTTGCGTCAGGACTTCATTCGTACCGCCCGCGCCAAAGGCCTGTCCGAGCGCAAAGTGATCTATAAGCACGCCTTTCGTATGGCGCTGGTGTCAGTCATTCCGGTGATCGGTATTCAGGCCGGTTTTGTGCTCGGCGGCGCGGTCTATATAGAGACGGTATTTCAGTGGCCGGGGCTTGGCGCAATGATGGTGAAAGCCGTCGCCACCCGCGACTTGCTTCTGGTACAGGGTGGCGTGCTGGTTGCCGCTGCGGCCTATGTACTGATCAACCTGTGTGCTGACATTTTACAGGCGCTTCTCGACCCGAGGTTAAAATCATGAGCCAGAACATCACCACTGTCACGCCTCGTCATCGCCAGCCGTTGTGGGCGCTGCTGTTGGCCAACCGGCTGGCCACGCTCGGCCTGATCATGCTGGTGCTGGTGGCAGGTGCCGCCCTCGCCGCGCCGTTGCTGCCGTTACCAGACCCTGACGCCACCGATCTGCTCAACCGTCTGCTGCGACCGTTTTCGCCCGGCCACTGGCTCGGCACAGACCCGCTGGGCCGGGACATGCTCTCCCGCCTGCTGTGGGGAACCCGCGTGTCACTGGCAATGGGAGTTTGCGCCACGCTGCTGGCCGCACTGTTCGGTACACTGATTGGTCTGGTCGCCGGGTATGCCGGAGGTAAAACCGACAGCCTGTTGATGCGCCTGATCGATATGCTGATGGCCTTCCCTTATATACTGTTGGCGCTGGTGATCGTCACGGTGCTGGGTCCCGGACTGCTCAATGCGCTTTACGCCATCTCGGTGGTGAATATTCCTTTCTTCGCCCGTAATATTCGCGGTCTGACCGTTGGCCTGCGTCAGCGCGATTTTATTCAGGCGGCGCGGCTGTCGGGCAAAAATCATTTGCAAATTTTGCTGACCGAAGTGCTACCCAACATGATGCCGGTTGTGGTGGTCACCATGTCAACCACCGTCGGCTGGATGATTTTAGAGACCGCCGGGTTGTCGTTCCTCGGACTGGGAACCCAGCCACCCAACGCTGATTTAGGCTCGATGCTGGGTCAGGGACGCGCACAGATGTTCAGCGCACCGCACGTTTCCATCGTACCTGGATTGACGATTTTCATTCTTGTCATGAGTTTTAATCTGCTGGGTGACGGCGTCCGCGACCTGCTCGATCCACGCCTGAAGTCCGGCATTCTATTGCGCGGGAAAGCCGTCACTACGGTCAATCGTGCCAGCGTTCCCTCTGCCATACAGGGCAAGAATGCGCTGCTGGAAGTGGTGGATTTACAAGTGAATTTCCGCTCGGGAAAACAATCCGTCGCAGCGGTCAAAGGCGTAAGTTTTTACGTTGCCAAAGGAGAATGTCTGGGGCTGATTGGGGAGAGCGGATCTGGGAAAAGCGTCACTGCGCTGTCCGTGATGGGACTGGTATCTTCCCCACCGGGAGAAATCACCGCTGGCGCGATTTACGTCGGCGGCGAAGAGATGCTGTCGCGAACGCAAAGCGAGCTGCAACAGTGCCGCGGCGCGCGGGTGGCCTATATTTTCCAGGACCCGCTGACCACCCTGCACCCTCAGTTCAGCATTGGCGCACAAATCATTGAAGCCATTCAGGCCCATCAGCCGCTGTCAAACCGGCTGGCTAAAGAGAAAGCACTGACGCTGCTCCACAGCGTAGGAATTGATGAGGCTGCGGCGCGCTTCGACGCCTTTCCCCATCAGCTTTCTGGCGGGCAGCGTCAGCGTGTCGGCATCGCAGTGGCACTGGCCAATGACCCGGAAATCATCATCGCCGATGAACCCACTACCGCGCTGGATGTCACGGTACAGGCACGTATTCTCGAGCTGCTGCAACAGCTGCGTCGTGAACGTGGCCTGACGCTGCTATTCATCACTCATGATTTTAGCGTGATCGCCCAGATTTGCGACCGGGTGGCAGTGATGCGTAACGGCGAAATTGTTGAAAGCGGTGAAACCCGGTCAGTGCTGCGGGACCCGCAGCATGATTACACCCGCAGGCTGATTGCCAGCGTGCCGAAACTCGGCCAGGGACGCGATTTCCTCAAACAGGTCGGCGAACTGTATGCCAACTCAAAACCACAGCCGGGGGCAATATGAGCAACGTGATTGAAGTCAACGGGCTGGTGAAAACCTTCGGCAGTACCTCAGGCTGGTTCTCCGGCCGCAAACTGCAGGTTGAAGCGGTAAAAGGGATATCTCTGCATCTGGCTGAAGGCGAAACGCTGGCGGTAGTGGGTGAAAGTGGTTCAGGTAAAAGTACGCTGGCGCGAATGCTGGTCGGTCTGGAACGTCCGACGTCCGGCACCATTAAACTGATGGGCGAAGCGATGTCGACACATGCTAAACGCAGCGACAAAGCCTTCGGCCAGATGATTCAGTATGTTTTTCAGGATCCTGTGGCCTCGCTCAACCCCCGAAAAACCATCGCTGATACGCTGGATGTGCCGCTGCGTTATTTATGCGCCTACCCCACCATGCGACGTAAAGCGCGAATGCTGGAATTGATGGAGGCAGTGCAGATGCCTGCCGACGCGCTCAGTGGTTATCCGCATGAGTTTTCTGGCGGTCAGGCTCAGCGGTTAGCGATTGCCCGCGCACTGGCGGCCGAGGCCCGTATTCTGGTGCTTGACGAGCCGGTCAGTGCTTTAGATGTATCGGTACAGGCACAGGTTTTGTTATTACTCGATCGCCTGAAACGTGAGTTCGGTCTGTCGTATCTGTTTATCAGCCATGATTTAGCGGTGGTGGAGTCCATTGCCGATCGCGTGGCGGTGATGTATCACGGTGATTTAGTAGAATGCGCGGATAACGATCGGTTGTTCAACGCACCGCAGCACGCCTACACGCAACGTCTTCTGGCCAGTGCGCCAAGGGTTTAAATCAATGAAGGGATTTATGAGTATTGAAATGACACACCAACCGGAACCGGTACGCCGCAAGCGCACTGATGAAATTGTCGATGCCATCAAAGAGAGCATCATCAGCGAGAATCTGCTGCCCGGCGACCGTCTGCCGCAGGAGAAAGATCTGATAACGCGTTATGCCGCAGGCAAAGGCACAGTGCGTGAAGCGCTGAAATCTTTAGAGGTTCAGGGGCTGATCCGCACCAAAACCGGCCCCGGTGGCGGTGCGTTTATTGATTCAATGACCGAATCTCGCGCCATGAGTTTGCTGTCCAATTATCTGTTTACCCGTCAGCTTTCCATCAGCAATATCTACGCCTTGCGCAAAGCGCTGGAGCCTCTGGTGGCGGTCAGCGCCATTGGCAATATCGACGCCAAAGGCTTCGTGCAACTGCATCAGCTGATTGCCGTCTACGATCATGAACCCGCTGACGAAGCTGAACGCTGGGAACAGCGCATGGCCGAACTGGATTTTCACGGCGTGGTGGCCAGTTATTCTGACAACGTGCTGCTGGCGTTTATCTGCCATTTCCTGCAACGTCTGCTCAAAGATTTGGCCGTCTGCAAAGATATTTACCAGCGCCCCGAGCCGGTGGCGCGCAGCGTCGGCATTGATTATCAATATCGCCTGATCGACGCGATGCGCCGTCAGGATGCCGCCACCGTTCAGCAGATCATGACCGAACACATGCAGCATGCCGAAGACGCCATGCTTGGGCTGGAAGCCACGCTTGAGGAGCGTTTTTTGAGCGACCGGGCGGAGTGACGCGTATTCTGAAACCTGTTTCAGCGTGTAAGTATCCCGCTTAAGCGGAAGTTAGATCATAAAAGGTATGGGTGCCGCTGGTGTTGTGAGCAGCCAGGTATTCATCTATTTTTATTATGCTGATGAAAATAAGAGAAAATGTCATGCGCCTGTACATGCTTTACCTGGGGACTATGCAGCCGGGTGATATACCTGTACCGGGATATTTGATTCAGACAGACGAAGGAATAAATATCCTTGTCGACAGTGGCTGGCCGCGCCAGGAGAGCAAAAGTTATTCCGCGCTACCCGATGCGTTGCTGATGAAAACGGTCTGACAGCGCACCCCGGGCATCATTTTTTCCAGGCCGTCTGTCAGCATTCTGCCGGCCGCATGCAGCTCTTCCACAGGCATTTCAGGCAGGCTCTCAAGGATGAACCACATGCTGCTGTCTGCCACGCTCAGCCGCGTCCGGACGCCTTGTCGCCAGTTCCACCGGCGGCAGGTCACGCCGGTGTCATCGCGCCAGACAACTTCTCCCGCCTCCGGTGACTCGCTTCCCGGCTGACCGTCTTTCATAGTGTCAAAAATTTCGGTTCCGTCAGCAACAACCAGCTGCGGCATCCCGGCGTAAGCCGCAAGGTTTTCACCACCTACCGGAATGGCATACCGGATGCTGACCGCGTTATACAGATCAACCACCGGATCGAGAGCGGCCATCGTGCCATCCTTTATGACGCGCTTTCTCAGGGCTTCTGCCGAACAGGGCGTACGCTTAGGTTTTGCACCGAAGGCGCGGAATACCTCCGCCCATGCGCTGAGGTGGGCCTCAGCCCAGGCAGGCTGCCCGGCCTGAGCGGCCTCGCAGGCTTCCCGCAGCGCGACTTCCCCCACCCGCTCATCGGCCACGGGGGCCGCTTTCACGCAGATGCTGAGCGCACGAAAACCCGGTGCGATGCGGTAAATTTCAGGGCTGATTGACGGTGACACGGCTGGCATAGGATAATCCTGTAATGACTGATTTATTACATGATAATGACCGATGACCAGTAAAGTCAATATAACGACCGATACCGATGCTGCCAGAATAAACGAGGCCGTTTCCGCGCGCATAAAGCTTTACCGCAGCCAGAAAAAAATGTCGCTCGATGAGCTTTCCCGCCGTGCGGGCGTCAGTAAGGGAATGCTGGTTGAGATAGAAGGATGCCGGGCCAACCCCAGCATTGCCCTGCTCTGCCGCCTTGCGTCTGCGATGAACGTCTCCGTGGCCGATTTTGTCAACGTAGCTGGCAAGCCCGCTGTTCATCTCATCAATGCCAGTGACATTCCCGTACTCTGGAAAGGAGAAAAAGGTGGCAGCGCGCGCCTGCTTGCGGGCACGAGCGGGCCGGACATGGTCGAGCTGTGGGAGTGGGTGCTTTACCCCGGGGAAACCTTTGAGTCTCCCGGCCATCCGGAAGGCACCAGTGAACTGCTTCATGTGTCCGGCGGGACCCTGACGCTCGTCGTCAGCGATACCACTTACGTGATTAGCCCCGGGGGGGCAGCGGTTGCAAGAACCGACGCGCCGCATGCCTATATGAACAGTGGCACGGAGGTGACCGTGTTTACCATGACGGTGAATGAGAAAGGCCGCTGAAAACGGTGGCTGCTGTTTCCCCGTGTGTGATTCTGAGTAGTTCAGCTACCTGTCAGCCCGGTGAGAAAAGTTCGAGGTGCGCTAAATAACCTTGTAAAAACAGCGTGCGAGAGTGAGCAGTCTCGGGCAGGGTCAGCCTGCTCACGCCCCGATGTCACGCCTAAACTGTCATCTTGACAGTTTGCTGGCTCATCTGATAAAGAAGAAGTCCCGATTGATCCCCCATCATCACTCAGCCTGTTTTGTGCGTGTTGCGGCGCTTTCTCAGACAATAAGAAGGTCAGAGTCTGACACTCCCGAAATCTGATTTTAGTATCTACCTGTATCAGGGACTAACTATGCCATTTTTGAAGTATGAAAGCGGACTTTTTACTAAAAACAAATCACGTAAAATTCTGTATATGCCAATGGCATTATCGGTGATGCTGTGTATTTTTGTTATGGTGTTTAATCTTGTCGCATTTTCTACAAAACAGAACGAGGGTTCCTGGATACAAAATTCTGGCTGGATATTTGATGGCATCCAATTGCTGATACTTAACTTTATCTTGTGGAACTTTAATCGATTATTATTGAAAACCAGTCTTCGCCGATGGATAAACGCGGGGCTGATGATATGGATTGTGTCTGCAGCATTTGATCTGATGGATGAAATTATTCGCCAGCCGATGTGGGTCGGGTATTATCTTGAGGATCTCAGTAAGCTGGCAGGTATGGTCTGCGTCTCGGCAGGCATCTATTTCATCGTACGTTATGTGAATAATAAATATTCGGATATGAGTATTAATTCATTCCGTGATGAGCTTACACGTTTGCCAAATCGTCGTTATTTTAAAAACGCCCTTATGGACTTAGATAATGTCAGTGTTTACGTCTTTTTAATCGATATTGACTTCTTCAAAAATATAAATGACAAATACGGCCACTACATTGGCGATGATGTCCTGAGAGCCTTTAGCCTGATGCTCAGTGAACTCTTTAAAAATAACGTCATCGCCGCCCGCGTCGGCGGAGAAGAATTTGCCGTCATCGTGCAAACGTCAGTATTTGAAGAAGCACGATTAATGGCCGAAAAAATATTAGTTCATGTCAGAGAATTAGTGATTAATGATGAAATTCGCTTCACCGTCAGCATCGGTGCCGGGATAAAAAAAGAAAATGAAAGCCAGGAAAGCTTGTTCCGACGTATAGATATCGCGTTGTACCAGGCGAAGCACTCTGGAAGAAATCGTGTCGAATGGGTGGAGGAGTAAGAGATACAACGATCGGGTATCAATCCCCCTGCATAAGCCCTCCCGATTCCGTGTCCGGCCATATCATCGCGTTGATTAAAGTTGTGTAAATGTGAATCATTTACACTTTGCAATGATTGTAACTGTGAGTGATTATCATTTATTGTGCGCATGCCGCAGGGATCTTGTCCTGCCCGGGTCACAATTAGTTTCAATTACTCTGGGATATCAACGATGAATGCTTTGCCTCGCACCGGACTGCGCCGTATCACGCTTGCATCGGCTCTGGTTTTCTCCGTCAGCCTTCCGGCTTTCGCCCAAGATACTTTGACGCTTTATACCACTCGCGAACCCGGTCTGATCCAGCCATTGCTGGATAGCTGGACACAATCGAGCGGCATAAAAGTCAATACGGTTTACATCAAGGATGGCATGCTCGAACGTGTTAAAGCGGAAGGCCAGAACTCCCCTGCCGACCTGCTAATGACGGTAGATGCAGGAAATCTCATTGATTTAGTGGAAGCAGGTGTGACACAGCCTGTGGAGTCACAAACGCTTAAGACGGCTATTCCGGCAAACTTGCGAGGAGCAGATAATCAGTGGTTTGCGCTTTCTATGCGCGCTCGCGTGCTTTACGCCGAGAAATCGCTGGCGATGGATAACTGGCATTACGAACAGCTTTCCAGCCCGGAATACAAAGGCAAAGTGTGTATTCGCTCCGGCCAGCATCCTTACAATACCGGACTGATTGCCGCCATGATTGCCCACCACGGTGAAGCGAAAACCGAAGAGTGGCTGCGTGGTGTGAAGGCTAATCTGGCACGTAAAGCGACTGGCGGCGATCGTGACGTTGCTCGCGATATCCTCGGCGGTATTTGCGATATTGGCCTCGCAAACTCTTACTATATCGGCCATATGAAAAACGCCAAAGAAGGCACCGATGCGCGTAAGTGGGGCGATGCCATTAAAGTGGTGAAACCTACCTTTGAACAAGGCGGCACGCACGTGAATATCAGTGGTGCTGCAGTGGCTCGTTATGCGCCGAACAAAGCTGATGCCGTAAAACTGATGGAATATCTGGTTTCCGCACCCGCCCAGCAACAATACGCCAAAGCGAACTTTGAATACCCGGTGCTGAAAGGTGTGGCGCTTGATCCGGTGATCACCGCCACCATCGGTGAAATCGATGTCGATAAAATCCCGTTAACCGAGATGGTGAAATACCGTAAACAAGCGAGCCTGCTGGTAGATAAAGTTGGATTCGATCAATAAATCACTTCGTCTTCCGACGTTACGCGGCCTGGTTTCCGGGCCGCAGTCATTATTAACGCCGCTGCATCTTGCCGCGCTAGGTATTGCGCTTGGCGTACTCACACCTATCGTTGCGCTAATCTGGCAGGCGACACAGGCTGATTTCTCGCACTGGGATAATCTCATTACTTTTGTGCTGCCTTCGGTGTTGAAAAATACCGGGCTTTTGCTGGCAGGTGTCGCCGTGATCGTGGGGGTGACTGGCGTCGGCAGCGCGTGGGCGGTCACAGCATGGGATTTCCCCGGACGCAAAATACTTAGCTGGGCGTTACTGCTGCCGCTAGCCATGCCGACTTATATTGTGGCCTTTGCCTGGCTTGACCTGCTGCATCCCCTTGGCCCGCTACAAACATTCATTCGTTTTTTGCTGGGCTTCGACAGTCCGCGGCAGTTCCGTTTACCGGATTTACGCTCCCTGCCCGGCGCCATTATTCTGCTCGGCTTAGTGCTGTATCCTTACGTTTATCTGACGACCCGTGCGATGTTCATCAGCCAACCTGCACATTTGCTGGAAGCCGCTCGTACCCTGGGTTGCAGCGCTGCCGGTGTTTTCTTTCGTGTTGCCCTGCCGATGGCTCGCCCGGCGCTGGCTGTCGGTATCAGCCTGGCGCTACTGGAAACGCTCAATGATATCGGCGCATCTGAATTTCTTGGCGTACAAACGTTAACCGTCACCGTCTACACCACCTGGATTTCGCGTTCCGATCTTGCCGGTGCCGCGCAAATCGCCTGCATGATGCTGATGTTTATTTTCTGCATTCTGACGCTGGAATTTTATGGTCGCAGAAAACAAGGCCTTAGCAGCCGCAGCTTGCGAGAGATTCAACCTACCAGAGTACGCGGCTGGCGTGGATGGCTGCTCAGCTCGGTTATTGCGTTACCGGTTATTCTGGGGTTCCTCGCACCGGTTGTATTTTTAGCCTGGGAAAGCGCAAAGCGTTTAGGTGAAGAAAATCCCCTCTCCCCTTCGTTGCTTTCAGCCTTACAAAATACGCTGTCGCTGGCGGCAGGCACCACTCTGGTGGTGGTTTGCGTCAGTTTACTGGTGGCCTGGAGCGCGAGGCACAGTGCCGCAGATAACACGATGTCGGGCTTTCGTCGCGGCGTAATGCGCCTTGCGTCCTTAGGCTATGCGGTGCCTGGCACCATTCTGGCGATTGGTTTTCTCACTCCGGCAATGGCAGCAGACAAATGGTTGGCAGATTTAATGGATATTCGCGGCTTACCGCTGATGTCAGCCGGTATCTTGCTGGTTATCTGCTGCGCGATGCGCTTCCAGGCCATTGCCATCGGCGCACTGGATTCCGGGCTTGGCCGTATCCCTCTTTCGCTGGAACAAGCATCGCGTTTGTTGGGGGAAAATGGTGCGGGGACTTTCGTGCGGGTTCACTTCCCGTTGCTGCGCCCCGCGCTGGTTAGCAGCGCATTATTAGTCTTTGCCGACGCGATGAAAGAACTGCCGACAACCTTGCTTTTACGCCCGGTAAACTTCGAGACGCTGGCAACGTTACTCTATGCAGAAGCAGCTCGTGGAACCTATGAAGAAGGGGCCATTGCCGCCTTAATGATTGTTCTCGCAGGCACGCTGCCGGTTATATTGCTGGTGCGTCATCAGATGACTCGCCACGGCTAAAGGAACCACCATGTCAGAAATTGCGTTACGCCTTCAGGATGTGCATGTGGCTTATGACAACGGCCAGCAACCGGTATTGAAAGGATTTTCAATGTCAGTACGTGAGGGGGAGCTTGCTTGCTTATTGGGAGCCTCGGGTTGCGGGAAAACCACGGTGCTGCGTGCCGTTGCCGGGTTTGAACGGCTGCAAAGCGGTGAGATCTATGTTTCACAGCATCGCGTTGCCGGGCCAGGTCTTCATCTGCCGCCAGAAAAACGTCATGTCGGCATGGTCTTTCAGGAATATGCGTTATTCCCACACCTGACAGCTCAACAGAATGTCGCGTTTGGCCTGCGCAGGATACCGCGTGAGGAGCAGCAAGCCAGAGTGACGGCGCTGTTAAGACTGGTGGAATTGCATAGCCATGCCAGCCGCTATCCCCACGAACTCTCCGGCGGGCAACAACAGCGCATTGCGTTGGCTCGCGCGCTGGCACCGAATCCAGAGATCCTATTGCTGGATGAGCCCTTTTCCAGTCTGGATAAAAAAACGCGCGAGCGACTCGGCGGCGAGGTGCGCGATATTCTGCGTGAAGCCGGGCAAACGGCACTTCTGGTGACGCACAGTGAGCAAGAAGCGCAATTGATGGCAGATCATATTGGTTATGTGCAACAGGGTGAATATCACAAAATAAAGGTGGACGATTCGAATTACGCGAACATTTAGATTTCAAGTGCAGCAAGTATTACGGTTTCCATTTTCTCCGGGGTGGTGAACGGTGCAAAACGCTTGAGCGGTTTGCCGTCGCGTCCGATCAGGAACTTAGTGAAGTTCCACTTGATCCGCCCACCGAGCACGCCGGGCAATTCGTTTTTCAGATACCTAAACACCGGGTGCGTAGCAGCGCCGTTGACCTCCACTTTTTCGAATATCGGGAAGCTCACACCATAGTTGATGTGACAGGTCTGCGCGATTTCGTCGGCGCCGCCGGGTTCCTGCTTACCGAACTGGTTGCAGGGAAAACCAAGCACCACCAGACCCTGTGCAGCGTACTTCTTGTAGAGCGCTTCAAGGCCTGCGTATTGTGGCGTGAAGCCACAATGGCTGGCGGTATTCACCACCAGAACCAGCTTACCCGCATAGTCGGCCATAGAGATGAGCTGGCCATCCAGACTGGTGGCGGTGAGTTGATGAAAGGTGATCATGTCGGGCTCCTCAGAGGGAATTGGCAAAGTCGAACGAAAAGAAAAACAAACCGACGTGCTAAAGGCCTCGCGTCGCGTGAGTAAGATAGAGTCAGTCGCAGCGCCGGTTCAATGAGTCTGCCCGCAAAACCGATGACTATGGGCATCCGGGCACTCTGTAGATCTCAGAAATAACCTGCATCGTTGCGTCTTCGATCATTCCTTCATTACGGCATAAAACCCAGCCGTGATCTGCAACTTCCCGCTCGAACGCCTGGGTACAGGCGACATGATCTTCCAGCTTATGAATCACCGTACTACTTAGCCCACGCGGTCGGGCTGCGGCCCTCGCCCATGAAATATCAGGCGCGGTAACCACCCCGACATGCAGGTCTGGCATTCTCACATTTCGTTCAATGTTAAGCTGTAAAATCTCTGCAAATGGAACCATCCGGCGAAACGCGGCTTCCGACGGGTACCAACGATCCATCAAGATAATGCTGTCCGGTGGCTGTTTAGTCAGCACATGCCGGGAAATCCATGCACGGCTATCAGCAAAGCGCTCACAAACCTCCAGCTCCAAATCCCGGGAGGGATTTCTGGCGAGCCTGTTCACGAGGGCCATTGTTTCCCTCCTGTAAGGATCGCTTTTTTTCTCGCAAAGCCGGACCACCTTCTTGTTGTCAGCCCTGAGTACTTTCGTCATGGCCTCCAACAGTGTGGTTTTGCCGACCCCCTTGGGCCCATCCAGAGAAATAAACAACGGACGACTCATTCCTGAAATGACGATTGATACAGGGTTTTTGTAAAGCTCAAATCTGGCAAAAGCATCTTATTTCCTTCAGATGAACAGACACTGATGAACATTCCGGCAAGGGTTGTGACCTGCACGGTGTAGTTTAAGGGATCCGCTTAGCAAACGGAAAACATCCCACGTTAAGCCTCACAAATTCATCACCATGCCAATAGCAGCGAGCTTCTGGATAAGTTTTACTTTATATATCGTCCTCTCAGCCAGAACCTTTCAGGTTCAAAACTGTATTTAATCGAAATTTTATGTAAGCTGACACACCCATGTACTAGTCAAGTGGATTGAAGATGAATTTTTTGTCAATTGAAGATGTTAGAAATCGAATCGATCAGATTGATCGCGAACTGGTTAAGATGATCGCGCAACGCAGCGAATGTGTTAAAGCTGCAGCAGCTTTCAAAATTGACCACTCAGCCGTTCGCGCGCCTGACCGCGTCCAACAGGTCATCGACAAGGTATGTCAACAGGCCACTGAAGCAGGACTTCCCGAAGTGATTATCGAAAAGGTCTACCGGACAATGATCGGTGCGTTTATCGATTATGAACTCGAGCAACACGACCAGCTCCGACAGGAAAAACGCTGACATCATGCGCCAACATACCATTCAACTTCTCCCCCTTACTGTAGCGGGTATCGAGGCGGTAAACGCCAACAGCGATATCTCTTTTGGGCGGCATACTCACGACCAGTTCGGCATTGGTTTGATGGACAGCGGCGGGCAAAAATCCCTGTATACCGGTGTGACTTACCTGCTGTTTATGGCGTGGCAAACGCTTCGGGATAAGACACTTTTATCCGCTGGCTGCCCCGGGTTAGCGTTATCTCATCGCGCCTTGATACAGCAGGCTGTGGTTGCCAATCTTCTTAATCCCAAGCTTTCGCTATTTTTCCTGGCATTTCTTCCGCAGTTTATCGCCACCAGGGATGTACACCCCACACAGAGCATGTTGATTCTTTCTGCAATTTTTGCGGCCATGACTTTTGCTGTGTTTTCTCTGTATGGCATTTTTGCTTCGGCTGTTAGTCATAGTGTATTAGGAAATCACAGGGTGATGACCGGCATTCGTTGGGGTGTAGCGCTGGCCTTTACTGCAGTTGGGATTCGACTGGCGATGACCGTGCAATAATAAACATTCATGTTAGATAGCACTGGAAAAAGTGTGCTTATAAGAGCTATTGGATGTCCGAATTTGGCACTAACCGGCCCGCTACGTTGGAAACGTCGGCTCTGAGCGAAGAGCTGACGCTACTCCTGGAAATAAATACTTATTAGCCATAAACATGAACAAATAAAAAAGCATCTGCTATAAATATCAGCATGCATTGTGTTTTGAAATCAATGAAGGTGAATGAGATGGCTGATGAAAACATGCTCATTACTGATAGTAATGAGCTTGAGCAACTTTACGGTGCGGTAGCAAAGCCTTCTTTAACAAAGGTGACAGACCATATTCATCCTGCCTACCGCCCCTTTATTGAAGCATCAACATTTGTGGCGCTTGCAACATCGGGACCTGATGGTCTGGATGTATCGCCAAGAGGTGATCCTGCAGGCTTCATTTACATCGAGGATGCTAAAACTCTATTTTTGCCTGACCGCCGGGGTAATAACCGCATTGATAGTCTACGCAATATATTAAATGACAATCGGGTTGCGCTTCTCTTTTTAATACCCGGCATTGGCGAAACTTTGCGTATAAGTGGCACAGCTGAAATACGTAAAGACCCGGCTTTGCTGGATAAATTCGCAATCAATAATCACCCGCCTAAAACGGTATTGCGCATTTCAGTGGAAAGCGTTTTTTTCCAATGTAGCCGAGCGATCATTCGCTCAAAACTCTGGGATCCTGCCGCACAAATTGACAGGCAGGCTCTGCCCAGCACAGGAAGTATCCTGAGTATGATCTCACAGTCAGAAATTGATGGTTTGGCTTACGACGAGGCCTTGCCGGAGCGATTGAAAAACACACTTTACTGATTGTAATGTTGGGCGACTAAATAACATCAGCATCGATATGCCGAAGTAGCCAACAATCCCCTGATACCCCGGAGAAACGCAGGGAATGCGAACCTGGATTGACAATCCTTAACCCTCAGGCAATCTTTCATCTGATAGATGAACCCTGTGAACTTCAGAATTGAATTAATTTTTTCAGCCCTGCTTGCCGGGCAGAGCAGTGACTTTTTGCCCCTGCGCAACAGCAGAACAGCTCAGAGCCAACAAAAGTGATAAAGAAATCCCGGCTTTCATCAATGACCCTCTCTTTTCGGCTGCATTAAATTTTGCGCCACTATTGCTGATAAGGCGCGTTAACCGCGCCACCCTCACAATCCATTTTCATCGCACTCAGCTCCCTGGTTGATTCGCAAGGGTGAGAGTCGTGGCGCTTGTTCAGGCAGTGGCGGTACGATGCCATCAACAACATGAGGAACATACGGTGCTTCCAGCGCTGCAATTTCTTCTGGCGATAATGTCAGCTTAAGTGCTTCCACGGCGGTGGACAGGTGCTCCGCTTTAGTGGCACCGATTATAGGTGCGGTAATCACTGATTTTGACAGCAACCATGCAAGTGCAACATGTGCACGAGGAACGCCCCGCCCGGCGGCCACCTGCGCCACAACCTCAACCACTTTCCGGTCCTGCTGCGCGGCATTTTCATACATTTTCAGTGCAAAGACGTCGTTCTGCGTTCGGGTGGTGGTTTCACTCCAGTCACGGGTCAACCTGCCGCGCGCCATCGGGCTCCAGGGAATAACACCCACGCCCTGATCCCCACAAAGCGGCAGCATTTCCCGCTCTTCTTCCCGGTACAGTAAATTGTATTGCGGTTRCATAGAGACAAAGCGCGTCCAGCCGTTACGCTCAGCGACATGTTGCATCTTTGCAAAACGCCAGGCTTCCATTGAGGATGCACCGATATAGCGAACTTTCCCGGCTTTCACCAAATCGTGAAGTGCTTCCATGGTTTCTTCAACAGGTGTGCCGTGATCAAAACGGTGAATCTGATACAGATCCACATAATCCATACCCAACCGGGTCAGGCTGTCATCGATAGACTGAAACAGCGATTTTCGCGAGAGAAAACCGGTATTGGGTGAGTTACGCCATGGGAAAAATGCCTTAGTAGCGACGACAATTTCATCCCGGTACGCCATATCGCGTAGCGCCCGACCAACAATTTCTTCTGAGCTTCCACCTGAATAAATATTAGCCGTATCAAAAAAATTAATTCCCGCCTCAAGTGCCTGGCGAATCAACGGTCGCGAAGCACTTTCATCAAGCGACCACGGCTGAGGAAGGCGTTCCGGTTCGCCGTAACTCATGCATCCCAGACACAGTCGTGAGACTTTCAGGCCACTGCGCCCCAGGTTTACATACTGCATAATCATCTCCCTGCCACGTTATTTAATGAAGATTGCGACGTCTGTTATTGCCAGTTGCCCACCATTTTCGGGATGAATTCACGAATCTCATATTCAGCGAGATTGGGGTGATAGGCGTCTTCGCTCAGAATAGCGTCCAGATCTTCCCGGCTTTCAGTCTGAGCAATAATCACCCCTGCTCTTTCGCGATCGGAATAGGGACCGATGAGAACAAACTTGCCTGCATTGAAATACTGCTGAAACCAACTGACATGGCGTGTGAAAAGCGCCTCATGCTGAACAGCCGTGATATCGCCATTCACCGTAATATTGATGAGATACATTTTCCCTCTTCTCCTTTACACAGCCATTTTTAAAGCAGGGGTAGTTTCTTTAATCGCGGTAATCAGACGCGCGGCATGAACTTTTGCCAGTGCTTTCTGTTCGAGGACTTTAGCTTCATCACGCCCTGCATAGCTCATCCCAAAGGTGTAAACCGGCTCCTGCCAATCCAGATTGCACAGCAGTGCCGTGGTTTCAAACGGTGTGATGTATTGCTGAATGTCGTGACCGAACAAACCTTCAGGGGAATACAGGCCCTCTGGTGCTCCGGCGGTAAAGGAAATGATCAGCTTTTTGCCACCCAGTTTTGCGGTTGAGCCATGGGCAAAGCCGTGAACTAATACCTGATCAATCCACAACTTCATTAACCCCGGCACTGAATACCATGAAAAAGGAAACTGCCAGACAATCACATCAGCTTCGAGTAAGGCTTGCTGCTCCCGTGCCACGTCGATCCGGTAGTCAGGATACAGAGCATCAAGAAAGCGAATTTTGGCCCCGGGCAACGCTTTTGCGACTTCATCCAGGATAGTGGCGTTACCAATGGATTCACTAAGATTCGGATGACCTGAAATAATCAGTACATTTTGCATTTTTGGCTTCTTTAACAGGGGTTTGTTTTACTGTAAGTGAGTATAACCAACCCTGATTCTGTTTTTTAGAGCAGTAATAGCTCATACACTCTTAGCCAATAGCTAATAATCTAACTTTGTTTCCTCTGCTGGGGGTCGCCATGAACAATGTCATTTACAACCAAATCCGTATTTTCCAGAACATCGCCCGTGAAGGCAGCATCACTGCTGCGGCCAGGAAACTTGAAATAACGCCACCTTCGGTCAGCAAAGCGCTAAAACTGCTTGAGCAGCATATTGGTCACCCGCTTTTTGTGCGCACCACCCGGCGCATTGAGCTGACGGATGCCGGGGAACAATTGTTGCAACAGACATCGCGGGCTGTGGCGTCACTGGAAAGTGCGGTGGAAAGCATCAAAGACCTGAATCAGGAACCCTCCGGGCTGGTCAGAATTACGCTATCACGCTTTGCCTACCTGCTTATCCTGAAGCCTTTTATGGCAGAGTTTTGCCAGAGCTACCCCGGAATACAGCTTGAGATATCCGTTTATGACGGAACAGTAAACATGGTTGATGAACGTTTTGATTTGGGCATTCGTTTTGGGGATATCCTTGAAGAGAGTGTTGTGGCCCGCCCGTTGATGAAACCGTTTCGTGAAGGTTTGTATGCTTCTGCGGCCTATCTCGCGGAACACGGTACGCCCAAACTGCCAGCGGACTTGCATCAGCATCAACTCATCGGCTACCGCTTTATTACCAATAACCGCCTCCTCCCTCTGATGCTGGAAGATAAAGGTCAGCAATTAACCGTTGAGATGCCAGGGCAGCTCATCAGCAATGATATTGATGTCATGKCAGATGGCATACGCAGCGGTCTTGGAATTGGCAGATTGTTTGAGCCGGTGTATGAATTGCAACACGATAAAGAGCAGTTTATCCCGGTGATGATGCCTTACTGGAAGACCTATCCACCGGTTTATCTCTACTACTTAAAAAACACCGGCAAGGCAAAACGAGTCAAAGCGCTGATTGATTTTTTAATGATGAAAACCAAAAAATAGCTGACGACATAACCTGTTAAAGGTCCACATCCGTTTGAAGCGCTAAACAGCGCTACAGGTATATCGCTGCGTGCGCCGTAGCCGTTAAGGTCAGGAGCAATAACTGGCCGACCACCCGGAGGTCTGTGAAATTTCGGATCCCTCAAAGTACCGGTTAAGCCGTTGATAAATATGACAGGTGCGATGTTACCTCAGTCTTTTGGTGGTTTTGACAGGATAAGAATTCAAATTTAGTTTATTTATTAGCCAGCTCATGGCAAAAGTGATCCAGTCAAAGGAGCCAAATTTAAGAAGCCCGCTTAGGAAACTCAGCGGGCTTCTTGCTTTTCATGCTCCGGTACTATGCCTTTATGGCTTTGATGCAATCAGTGAGTGTGAAATTTCCGAAGACAGCCACAGATTCCATGCATTAGCATTTAGGTAACTTTATGATTTTTCCATACCATTTCTGAGAAACCCGCTAAGGACCAGACTGCATTTGTTTAACATCAGATATTGAAAACAGTACGGCAACGGCTGTCATCTTCATTCCAGGCATCATTCACTTCGCTTAATGGCCGAATACGAAATGGGACTGAGAAATCACTCAAAGCAGCAGCTTGTAATAGTTCACCAACCGAAGCGACCAGTTCAGCATCAGATACGCTGCCAAGTCCGCTCCCCATCAGGGTCAGTCCTGATGAGCGTAGTAATTTGCTATGTAATGATATTTCTTGTCCACTTAATGAGCCGATCTGCACAAAACGCACCAGTCTGGCACCTCCGGCAGCGGCAGACTTCATAATATCAAGCGCACTCTCCCCCCAGAGATAATCCAAAACGACATCAACACCCTGTTCCATGAGTGCCGGGAGTTCATGCGATAATTCATCCAGCGTAAGCGTGATATCAGCCCCCTGAGTACGGAGTTTCGCCAGGACTTCAGTATTACGCCCAGTCGCGATGATTTTCCCCGCGCCCAGGTGACGAGCGATACGCACCGCCAGACCGCCGGAGGTGCCTGTCGCGCCATTGATGAGAACAGTTTCCCCTTTTCGCAGCTGCGCCCTGCGCGTTAATGCTGTCCAGGATGACATTCCGGGATTACCAATGGCGGCTGCCATTGAGAGATCAAGTGTTGCCGGGAGCGGCACAATACTTTTAGGCGTAACCAGGGTCATCTCAGCCATACTGCCAAAAGGGGAGCTCAATGCGAAAAAAAAGACCGGGTCTCCGTTAGTCAGATAACCTGCGCCATCAATTCCGGGTATAAACGGATATTCCATTGCTGAACTGTAGTGTGTTCCCGCGGCCCGCGACTTGGCCAGTTGACTGATTGCAGCGGCTTTAACGTTGACCACTATATGCTGCTCATCTCCCTGAGGGTCCATGAAATCACCGTAAATCGGCGTTTCGCCTTTGCCATTAACAAGTGCTGCTTTCATTAAGTTCACCTTTAGCTCAAGAAATATATGTGTACAATGCACACATTATTCCCACTCCCGGATGCCGTCAATGAAAAGAGTGCAAAATACACATAAACCCGATTATTTTGATGATTTACATGATACGTTGCTGGCTATCGTCGGTGCTTTCAATCGGCCGCAACGTGATGAAATAATGATAAAAAACTCCGGTATTAATATTGACCGTGCATTATTTCCACTGCTGGTCCTGATAGGCCGCTTTGGCCCTATAGGTGTAGGAGAACTCGCTGATCGGGTGGGGCGGGATTATACGACGGTAAGCCGTCAGGTAACTAAACTCGGGCAAATGGGCCTAACCCATCGACAGAGAAATGTTAAAGATAAGCGAATTAACGAAGCGGTCGTTACGCCTGAAGGAAAAATGATGACCGATAAAATCGATCACACGCGAGCACTCATTTATAACGACATCTTCAATAGCTGGCCGGACAATGACCGCGTCGAATTCGAAAGATTATTGAAAAACTTCGTTCATGATTTTAATGCATTGGAACCCATTAAGTCCGTTTGATCCGGACTTATGAATATGCAGGCGAAGTGCGCAATAAACTTAGCCTGCACRTAAACAGCCGTACATGGCAGGGTCCGCTAGTCTACAGCTCCACGCTCCTACCCTCCTCCCAAGGCCTTGTAAAGGGTAATAAGACTGTTTTGCTGCGAAAGTCTGCTCTGAATCAGAGACTGTTGCGCAGAGAATAATGTCCGCTGCGCATCCAGCACATTCAGGTAGTCCGTCGCACCGTTAGCATAGCGATGGCTCATCACCATTCCCAACCCTACCGTGATGTGTTGAGCATGTCTGACTCATTCAAAGGCACTTGCGCTGAACGCCTGCGTCAGCGGCTTCTCTTTGCCTTTGAGAAAATATCAAAGGACAAAAAAATCCAGCAAATGCTGCGCTTGTCTTTGACTGAGGGTGTACGTCTTCCGGAAATTGTTGATCGTCATTATGACGAATTCGTAGAGCCTCTGGCAGGAGCAATAGGCAGCTTAATCTGAAATATGCTGCCCGGTGCTTTGTCAGGGGATAATGCGTGCCGCTCTCAGTTGCGTGAACAGGCTGAAAAACATTTCGTGGGTGGCCTGCATACGGGTAAAGCCTGCCCGGCGCAGCTTGCTGCCATCACCAAACATGTCGTAATCCCAACCAAACACAAAATCTGCAAAACTCCCGTCGTTCAGCTGTAAAATGTCAGTTTCCATCAACCGCTGCCCGGCAAGTTCACGCCATGTCGTGCGGTAGTCCTTAAACAACTGATGAAATGACAGCCGGACCGGCGGTGCGTATTCCAGCTCAAACCAGCGCGCGATATGCGGCCAGAGCTCGCTCCAGCGCCAGATGTCACCGTTATTCACGTTGAAAGCCTGGTTCTCTGCCGCAGGCGAGGTTGCAGCCCACAATGTCGCCTCTGCCAGCAACCCGGCGTCAGTATGATCAACGATGCTATGCCAGGTTTGTTCTGAACCGGGAAAGCGGAGAGGTAAATCCTGAGCCTTACACAGCGACGCATACAGTGCGATGCTCATTGCAAGATTCATGGCATTGCCGGGCACCGCGCTGCCAACCACACCCGGCCTGATTGCATTCCAGTGCCACGTTTTCCCACGCTGAAAATGGCTGAGCCATGTGAGCTGAGCCGCGTTAAATTCTGCGCCGGGTATGGCGGGATCGCTTTCACGCGCCGGGGTTTTGAACGGTCCAAGATGTGCGCCATAAACTTTGTATCCTTGCATCAGGCTTACAATCTGGAGGGGTGCCGTTTTCTCAATGTTACTGACCAGATTGCGCAACATGGTGACGTTCGGTTCAACCATTTCTGTCCAGTTCGCGGCGTTCACCCAGGCGCTGTAAAAAATATGGGTGATGCGGCTGAGTGGTTGCAGTGCCTGCGCGCTGTTTTGCGCATCCAGTAAATCGACGTTTACAACCTGAATATTATCAGGGTGAGATAATGCATTGCGGCTCAGCCCGATAACCTCCCACTCATTTTGCAGAAGTGTTTTGACAAGCTGGCTGCCGACAATACCGCTGGCGCCGGCGACCAGCGCGACCTTTTGTTGCTGCGTCTTATTCATGGTGTTTCTCCAGAGAAGGTGACAGATACAGTGTGATATATTATTTTTTTCACACATATCCCATGAAACTGATGGCACTTATAAGCAGAATCATTAAATGAATAATAAGCTCAATGCCATTGCCACCTTTCTGCGCGTAGCACAAGCAGGCTCTTTTTCTGCAGCCGCCCGCCAGAGCGGTATGAAGCAATCTGCGGTCAGTCAGCAGATTGCCGCACTTGAGGAGGAGCTCGGTGTGGTATTGCTGCATCGTACAACGCGTGTGATGGCGCTTACTGAGCAGGGAGAAAGTTACCGGCGTGATATGCAGCTTTTGCTGGAGGCCATGCGGGAAGCAGAAAGGCGTCTGAACCCTGCCGATCACCACTGGCATGGCAGGGTTCATGTGCAATTGCCGAGCGGGCTGGGCCAGCTCTTTTTACCCCATCTGCTGACGCTTCAGAAAATGAACTCAGGATTGCACCTTACGCTTTCACTTGATGACCGCATCGCCGATCTTGTCACTGAAGGGGTGGATGTCGCGCTGCGCTTGACCCATGAGCCTCCGCAAACGCATGCGGCGCGCGTGCTGGCACGTATTGAAACGGCGCTTTTTGCCGCCCCCGGTTTTAAACCGGTTCATTCTGTGAGTGAGCTGGCGGCACATCCACATGTGCGATTCAGCGGCATCGCGCCGGAGGCACCACTACGGTTAGTTTCTGATAGTGAAACTATCGACATCAAAGTTAATACCGTGTTCCGGGCTAATACCAGTGAAGCGCTGTTACAGGCGATAGAGTCAGGCATGGGTATCGGTGGCATGCAGCTACCGCTCGCGGCCAGGGCTTTGCAAGCCGGTACGCTGGTTCCGGTATTACCCGCCTACAGGTTAGCTGATCGCTTCCTCTATGCGGTCTACCCGGACGCCCGCTTTATCCCGCAGAGGGTCAGAAGCATTATCACTGTAATCGAACAATTACTGCCTGAGATGACGGGGCCTTTACGCATTCTATAATGCTTTTTTCATAAAAATACGGCTCGTGCCTTCCGGTTGACAGTCAATACGCCCAACCCCTTCCCTCCCATCAACATGAACTCCCCCACAAACGCCGGCTTCAATTCAGAGAGTGGAAGACCCTCACTGTGGGTAACGCGCTGATTGACGCATTTATTGACCGGGGCTCATGCGATCTGGCAAAGGAATTTGCGTTCCCTTTAACCTGGCTCATAGACATGGTGATGGCGGGACTGCGCGCGGGGGCACCGCTACGCTCTGTTTCTCAATAGACGACGGCAAAGCGTGCATGCAGAAACTTCCTGCGATATCAATATCGTTGTATTACTGTCTGCTGAACTCTACCTCTATTTTATCTGTATCCCCCATCGCGGGGAGTGTCCCGGGATTTACAACGTTCCCGATGGGGGTGTAGCGATATGAAGAGTCAAATGAGGCATAGAATAAAACCAACGTTTGCGTTCCGTACAACATGAGATCACCGGCATGAAGGGTCCCCGGCTGCACCGGGCTGGAAGGCAAGCGATGAGGCAGTTCGGCAAATTTCTCGTTACCATTTAACTCAGTCATTTCGAGTTGCAGAGGTAACATATTAACAAAGGATTTAGCCGCCGGATTGTCGTGAATTCTGACTTCAAATGGTTGGCCATTAATGATCATTCTCGCCTTCATGACGTTATCCTTACGCAGTGTGGTGTCGGCATGGCTTGCAAAAGCGCACACCCAAAGCAGGCTCGTGAGTAAATATTTCACATGACCTCCGGAAGAGCAGCCACACCCGGCAGGATGTGGCTTTGGCGTTTAACTGAGGTGAGTTTTAAAGAATGACGCCAGCTTGGCGAAAGGGATCAAATCGGTACGGTCATACAAATCGACATGGCCAGCACCCGGGACGATATACAACTCTTTCGGCTGTCCGGCACGTTTGTAAGCATCTTCGCTGAATTCCTTCGAATGCGCCTGGTCGCCGGTGATGAAAAGCATCGGGCGCGGAGAAATCGTTTCGATATCATTGAACGGATAGAAGTTCATAAACTTCCCTATGCTGCTCAGCATCGGTTTTGTTGTCAGCTCTTCTTTCTCGCCCTGTGGCGTATAACCCCCCCGTGATGTGCGATAGAAATCGAAGAATTCCCGCTGAACCGCAGAGGTTGAATCATCGAGCTTGTTCACGGTTCCGGGAATATAGGCAATATCGCCGCCTTTAAACTCGACCAGCCGTTGTTCTGTAGCCGACTTAATAAACGCTTTGCGCTGTTCAGGCGTCACGGAATGATTAAGACCATGACGGAACACAGACCCCATGTCATACATGCTGACGGTGGCAATGGCCTTCATTCTCGGGTCAATTTTGGCTGCACTGATAACGAAGCTGCCGCTACCACAGATACCCAGTGCACCAATTCTCTGCGGATCAACATAAGGCTGAGTGCTGAGATAATCGACTGCAGCACTAAAGTCATCCGCATAGATTTCAGGGGAAATCAGATGACCGGGTTTGCCGTCACTCTCCCCCCAGAAGGAAAGATCAATGGCCAGCGTCACGAACCCTTGTTCCGCCAGTTTCTGGGCATATAAATTTGAGCTTTGTTCTTTCACCGCCCCCATCGGATGACCAATGACAATAGCGGGATGCTGCACGTCTTGCTTCATCCCTTTCGGTATAAACAAATTACCGACGACTTTCATTTGATACTGGTTTTTAAAGGTCACTTTTTGCCGGGTGACCTTATCGCTTTGGTAAAAGTTATCTGCTCCGTTAGACATATCGGCTCCTGTCGCAGCAAATGAGCTGATTAACAGCCCTAACAGCAGGGTAAATACTTTCATTGATGAATCCTCAGTGGGTTGGATGGATATCTTTACGTGACGTTAATAAAGCCAGGGCAGCCGCGATGACGAGTAAAATGGCACTGATGAGAAAAGTGCTTTGATAACCACTATGGTCAAAGGCAAAACCCCCGAGAGTGGAGCCCATAGCGATTGACAGTTGCACGATGGCGACCATAAGACCTCCGCCCGCCTCCGCATCTTCCGGCAGGGTTCTGGCAATCCATGTCCACCATCCGGTGGGGGCCGCCGTGGCGATTAATCCCCACAACCCCAGCAACGGCGCAACGATCCATACACTGTTTCCAAAAGCGATCAGCGCCCCGGCGATTGCAGCCATCAGTAAGGGAATGGTGATAAGTGTGGGATAAAAGGCGGTCTTCAAAAACGTGCCAATCACCAGGGTGCCGATAAAGCCCGCCACACCGATGGTCAGCAAAATGAGCGACAGCGTGGTGATATTTACCTGCGTGACTGTCTCGAGGAACGGTCGCAAATAGGTGAATAAGGAAAACTGCCCCATAAAGAACAATCCGCAGGCGGTAAGGCCAGCGGCCACAAGCGGGTTAGCAAAAAGACGAAAAACATTGGCAGTCCTCTTATCGGCTTTCTCCGTGGTCATTGCAGGCAGGCTGAACCACTGCCATATAAAGGCGATGACCGCCACCGGAACGATGCAAAAGAACGCCCCGCGCCAGCCGATGACAGACCCGAGATAACTCCCCAGCGGAGCGGCTATAACGGTTGCCAGCGCGTTACCGCCGTTAAAAATAGCCAGTGCACGGGGAACCCGATGCGCCGGAACCAGGCGAATAGCCGTAGCGGCAGAAAGTGACCAGAATCCTCCWATCGCGATACCAATTAATGCGCGGCCCACCATGTAAATCAGATAACCGGGTGCCAGTGCGATAATTGCACCGGAAACGGCCATCAGCAACGTCATGCTCAGCAGCAATACCTTGCGGTTGAGTGTTCCGGCCAGCGCAGAAATGGAGAGACTGGTCAGTACCGCAAACAGACCGGAAATCGCGATCCCCTGCCCCACGCGTCCCTCACTGACACCTAAATCGGCTGATATCGGCGTCAGCAAGCTCACAGGCATAAATTCCGAAGCGATGAGCGCAAAGACGCATAACGTCATCGCGAAAACCCCGCTCCAGTAAGCGTGCTCTTTTTGACGTTTTGTATGACTCGGCAATGCGGACATAAATAGTAATTCCCAATAATCCAGGGTTATTTGCACACCCGCTGAACGCTATTCGCAGAAATAACGTAAAAAATAAAACGTGAAATAAAGATGAAAAAATAAGAGCGTTAATCTTCCCTCGCGGAATAAGCTCTTGTTGAAAATTTTACACGCGGTGTGCATCATTACTAGCTAATGGATACTGAATGGGCTTATAAGCATTACTTATTAATAAGGCGGGAAGAACTTTATGAAACGCAACCTGAACGATCTTCTTTATTTTATTACGGTTGCCCGTGAAAGCAGCTTCACCCGCGCCGCTGCAAAGCTGGGCGTCACCCAATCCGCACTGAGCCAGGCGATTTCGGCACTTGAAGAGGATATGCAAATTCGCCTGCTGACGCGTACAACCCGTAGCGTATCGCCGACCTCTGCCGGAGAACGGTTGCTACTGACCATAGGCGATCATGTTGATGGCATACTCGCCGAGTTAGACATGCTGACTGAGATGCGTGATAAACCCGCAGGAACTGTTCGCATCACCTGCGGCCCCCATGTTCTGAAAACCATACTGTTGCCCAAATTATCGCCTCTGCTGAAACACTATCCGGATATCAGACTGGAGTTTGATGCTAACCACGGTTTTCGCAATATCGTCGCCGACAGGTTTGACGCGGGTGTCCGTCTGGGTGACACCATTGATAAGGATATGATTGCGATACCGATTAGCCCGAAGTTGCAAATGGCTGCGGTTGCATCGCCTGAGTATTTTGCTACCCATGCGATGCCGCAGATGCCACACGACCTTCTCCAGCACAACTGCATTAATATGCGGCAAGCGACGTCAGGGGGACTTTACGTCTGGGAGTTCGACAATGAAGAAGGCCCGGTAAATGTCCGGGTTACCGGGCAACTGACGTTTAATACGTCAGCACACATGGTGGACGCGGCATTAGCCGGGCTTGGCATTGCTTTTCTGCCGGAAGAAGAGTTTGAATCACATATTGAGGAGGGGCGCCTGATACGCGTACTTGAACCGTGGTGCCAGCCATTTCCCGGCTATTACCTGTATTATCCCAGCCGTAAGCAACCCTCACCCGCATTTTCACTGGTCGCTGATGCCTTACGCCACAAGGCATAGAAAAGCCCGCGGGCCTTCAGGCAACGATGAGCGAAGAGATGACCAGGTCTTGTTATGTTAGCCAGTGGCAGGCCGACATATGGCGTCTAAATTTCCATGCCCATGATGTGCAACTTACTTATCTGTGATTCCGTTCTGAAGTCAGTATCAGTTATGTGTCGCATGCCTGAAGCTTCATAGAATTTACGAGCGCGATCGTTTTTCTCTCTCACCGAAAGCCACAAAAATTTCTTATCTTGCTTTTGCGCAGCTGTAACGATTTCTTTAAATATTTCTTTTCCAAAGTGTTTACCCGTCGCTTCCGGTGCAAGATAAAGCCGGTCAAGCGATACCCCAGAAATAGCCGTTCCCGGAATCGTATTGATCCACGTGAGTTTGGCAAATCCAACCGGTTTATCGTTTTGCGCCAGAAACCAGCAAACTTTTGGATCCCTTAGTCCGTCATTGAGTGCGGACAAAGAGAATTCACTTTCCAGATACGTATTCATTTCGCGCTCTGACAACCACATATGTCTGAAGTGCGCCGGATATATATTGAAAGCCAGGCTGCGCAACAGGCTGGCATCTACCGGGTGGGCGATTCGTGTATTTATATTCATGCAGAAACCTTAAACCAGCAATAAATTGGAATGACTTAACATATCAAACTTACTTTAATAACGGTCGAACTCTTCAGCAAGGGTATTCATCACTGCCCTGACTCTTGCAGTGTGCGACAGATCCTGATGCATAACCAGCCAGACCTCATAAGGGCTTTTACGCGTTCTTTCTGGCCACAGGCGGATAAGTTCCGGGTACATTTTCGCAAGATAATCTGGCAGCTCACCCAGGGCCAGCCCTGCGCGAATAAACGTTGCTAACATCATGCTGGAGTCCAGCTCTGCCACTACGCGCCCTTTATGTCTCGGTTCTCCTGCCAGCAGTCCATCCTGAGAGCGCGTAATGCCTGACTGGTAAAGCGCGATACGGTGCCCGTCAAAGCCTTTGCCGGGTTCTGGTATGCCAAACCTGTCGATATACTTATGCGTCGCAAAAAGTCCCACCTCCCTGGAGGCCAGTTTACGGGTAATCAAATCCGGCTGTTCTGGCCGAATGGTGCGTACCGCTATATCCGCTTCGCGTCGGCCGATATCCAGCAGGCGTGTGGTGGTGGTCAGATTTACCCGAATATTGGGAAAGTTATGCTGTACGCGCTCGATTGCCGGTAAAACAAAATCAATGGCCAGCGAGTCAGTGGCAGTCACATGCACTTCTCCTTCAAGCCGGTCATCATCCCCGGAGCCGCGACGTTCAAAGCTGACCGTCAGGCGCTCAATCTCTTCTGCAAGCGAGAGTATTTTTCGCCCGCCAGCGGTCAGAACCCAGCCCTGACGGCTTTTTAAAAATAGTTTACTCCCCAATAATTTTTCAAGCGTATTGAGTCTGCGGCCTACGGTAGTCTGATCAACTGAAAGCTGCTCAGCCGCGCTGCGTAAAGTACCTGCGCGGTATACCGCCAGGAAAATCCGGACATCATCCCAGTTCATCGTTCCTCATGCTGCATTTTTGCAGGTATTGCCTGCATGATAATGCATTTAAGCAGGATGAAACAGACGTTAAGCTACGCACTTCTTCTGCTGATAACCCTTTTCAACACCGGGAATTTTATGCCTCGACTCTCTTTTATTATTACCGTTGCTATGCTGAGCGCGTTCGGTCTCATCGCGTCCGATATTTATCTTCCGGCGATGCCAGATATGGCACGCGAATTTGCGGTGGATCCATCGCGGATATCTCAGACCATTTCAGCCTATTTACTGGCACTGGCCATATGCCAGCTTTTTTACGGTCCGCTTGCAGATCGCTTTGGACGAAAACCCGTACTGCTCGCTGGCATTGCGATTTACATTGGCGGATCGCTGGGATGTGCAATTGCTGAGAGCTATTCTTCTTTTCTGCTCTTTCGCCTGCTGCAAGGGGCAGGTGCAGCGGCTGGTCTCGTCATTGGTCGCACGCTGATCGCGGATACCTGTAATAAAGCCATTTCTGCCAGGGTCTACTCGGTCATCTATCCACTGGTCTCATTGTCACCTGCAATAGCACCAATGATAGGTGGACATCTCGCCGCCACATTTGGGTGGCATACGGATTTCATTTTCGTCGCCATTTTCGGCATGGCTACCATGCTGATGATCATTTTCATGCGCGAGACGCGACCTGAAAATATCTCTGCTACGGCCTCGCCGTTTTCAGGATTTAGCGTTATTTGCGGCGATACGGGGTTCTGGCGTTATACGCTTATCGTCTGTTGCATCTACAGTGCATGGTTTATTTATCTGACTCAGTCTCCTTTTTTATTTGCGCAGCTCGGGATGAGTGAGGAGGCGCGAGGATGGCTCTATATTCCCTTAACGGCAGGTATTATCGGTGCCAATGTGTTAACGAAACGGCTTTTAAACTTCTGGCAATATGATCGCATTGTTACTGCCGGCATCATGTGTTTTGTGCTGGGTGGTCTGGCTTATGCCACAGTAATGTTTACGGCAGAAAAAGGGATTTTATCTATTTTGCTTCCTATGTGCCTGGTCAGTCTGGCAAACGGCTCCAGCCTTTCACTGGCAATATCCGGGGCAATCAGCAGCGGGCATGGTCATGCCGCCACGGCCTCCGGAATGATTGGTTTTATGCAGATAGGCAGCGCGGCTGTTTTTGCCAACTTCATAAGTGCAGAGTTTGGTTTCAGCCAGCCGGTACTGGGCTCTTCAGTTTTATTGCTGGCTCTCACCGCACTTGTGGCCTGCCGTAAACAGCGTATCCGGCGCCATCATATTCAATCCTCCCGTTGAGCCTCTGACCGGCTGTGAAGGTTGTAATGTTTATTTCTGTCTCGAAATAAGAGTAATTAATCAAAGTTCAAAATAGCGCATTATTTCCACTATTAACGAATTTTTTCAGGATTAACAAATAACAGGTCATCAACGATGCAATTTTCTTCCCGCAAATACATATCCCGGAGTTTTATATAAATAATGTATAAATAATGGCACAACACTCATTGAGTGCATGCCTTTTTTGATCATGCCAATATTCTCACGACTTCAAACGTCAAACAGTATTAACATCTATTTAATTAAAGGATATTTGCATGACAAATTTAAATTATAAACCGACAATCTGGACACGTGCTGATGCTCTGAAGGTCAACGAAAATGACCCGACCACCACACAGCCTATTGTTAGCGCCGATTTTCCGGTTATGAGTGATGAAGTATTCATTTGGGATACGATGCCGCTTAGGTCATTAGACGGCACGGTGGTTTCTGTCGACGGATGGTCCGTTATTTTCACGCTGACAGCGCAGCGTAATAACAATAATTCAGAATATCTCGATGCAGACGGAAATTATGATATTACCAGTGACTGGAATAATCGCCACGGACGCGCCAAAATTTGTTACTGGTATTCCCGTACGGGTAAGGATTGGATTTTTGGTGGCCGCGTGATGGCAGAAGGTGTTTCCCCTACGACCCGCGAATGGGCAGGGACGCCAATTTTGCTCAATGAAGACGGCGAGATTGATCTTTATTATACCTGTGTCACGCCAGGTGCGACCATTGCAAAAGTGAGAGGCAAAGTGCTGACCTCAGAAGAAGGCGTAACACTGGCCGGTTTCAACGAGGTTAAATCATTATTTTCAGCCGACGGCGTGTATTACCAGACTGAAAGCCAGAATCCATACTGGAACTTCAGGGATCCAAGCCCGTTTATCGATCCTCATGACGGTAAACTCTACATGGTGTTTGAAGGTAACGTGGCGGGTGAGCGGGGTTCTCACGTCATTGGCAAACAGGAAATGGGTACCCTTCCGCCGGACCATCGTGATGTGGGCAATGCAAGATACCAGGCGGGCTGTATTGGTATGGCCGTCGCCAAAGATCTTTCAGGAGATGAATGGGAAATTCTCCCTCCTCTGGTGACCGCTGTCGGCGTCAATGATCAAACCGAACGCCCTCATTTTGTCTTCCAGGATGGAAAATATTACCTGTTCACGATCAGTCATAAGTTTACCTATGCGGAGGGTCTGACGGGGCCTGATGGTGTTTACGGTTTCCTGAGTGATCGCCTTACCGGCCCTTATTCTCCGATGAACGGCTCCGGTTTGGTATTAGGTAATCCTCCTTCTCAGCCCTTCCAGACTTACTCGCACTGCGTAATGCCCAATGGCATGGTGACATCTTTTATTGATAACGTTCCGACCACCGACGGTAATTATCGTATTGGCGGGACAGAGGCTCCTACCGTAAAAATTGTCCTGACCGGAAACCGTTCATTTGTAGAACGCGTGTTTGATTATGGGTATATCCCGCCGATGAAGAATATTATTTTAAATTAATGAGGTGATCTGCCTTTCCGCATACGCTTTGCGGAAAGGCAGTGCAACTGGATTAAAACGGCACCGGCCTCCCCGCTGACTGAACGATTAAAGATTTATATTGATTCCAAAATCCCTGCCAATACATCTCCCGGCCTTTCAAGCACGGCCAGGTGAGTTCTGGCATTCTCCAAACGTTTCACCTTAAAGAAATCATGCGCCATAGCGAAACGCTGTTGTAAAGCAAGGTATTCGTCGTTTCTGTCGAGGGAATAGATATGGGTAGCCTTCGGTGGATTTTTGAGTTTTTCAAGGCGCTGGAGTGGCGAACCGTATGTCTGATAGGCATCGGCGATCACCTGCCCTGCAAGTCGCCACAACGGGTAGCTGGATTCAGACATTTCGGTTTTGAAATGATGGATCATGGTGGGTGACTCGCTTCCTGCCAGCCAAAATTCGTACAGCTGGTTCCGTGCAGACTGCCAGCGTTCTTCATGCTGCATCTCGTTGATTGAAGTGAAAAACGCCGTTGCAGGCTGATTCATGATCCAGTCAAGGAATATCACCGCAGGCACACGTTCTTTCAAACTTTCGGCCAAATCAACCGCTATCCAGCTGGCATGTGCAACGGAAACCGGTACTACGCGGGTCAGACCGAGATGGTCAATGAGTGTCAAAGCGTCTGTTAATAACGCCGCACCGTCAAAATCCTTGCCATCGGTCGATGATTTTCCATGACCACGCCAGTCAATAATGACAACACGGAAAAAAGCAGCGGCCAGTTCAGAGAAGTCATTGAAGACAGTTTTTGGCTGGCACCAGCCAGGCATGAGGAACAGCGTTGTGTCACCCGTACCGATATCCTGATAATCGATATCGCCATGCTCTGTATGCAAAATAGGCATGTTTTCGCCCCGTAGTGAAGTGAGTGGATAACTAACCTATCCGATCCCCCACCAATTAAACAAGCATTTGCTTGTTTAAATAGCACTAATGTCTTATCTCCCCGGAGATGGCTAACTGACCTTTTGATTAACGCGATTATTTTCGAACTGCATAATAAGACTCAGCGCAGCGGGCAAAACAGTCAGCGTGACGAAAGTGGCAACGATCAGCCCGCCGATAATCGCATAGGCCATCGGCCCCCAGAAAACCTGCTCAGCAATCGGGATCATTCCCAGTATGGCCGCGCACGCCGTGAGCAATATGGGCCGGGAACGGTGTTGTGCCGCCGCTTTGATGGCTTCATCGCGGTCAAGCCCCTCCCTGACGTTATTGTCCACTTCACTGATGAGGATCACCGCATTGCGGATAATCATGCCTGCTAATGCGATGATGCCGAGCAACGCAACAAATCCCATCGGCGTACCCGTCGGCAACATCGCCAGCACAATGCCAATCAGTCCGAATGGCGCCATGAACAACGCGAGAAGCATGCGGGAGAAGCGCTGCAACTGGACCATCAGCAGGATCAGCATAACAAACAGTGTGACCGGCAACACCGCGAATACCGAGCTGTTGCCTTTGTCCGACTCGTCCACCACACCGCCCTCCTCTATCGTATATTCCGGCGGTAAGCTTGCCCTGATACGTGAGACCAGAGGAGAGAGTTGTTGAGAAACAGCCTCTGCCCGCAGACCTGCAGCTAAATCCGTCTGTACCGTGATAAACGGCAGGCGCTGCCGACGCCAGATAACCGGGTCATCAACTCCCCAGACCGGCGTCGCCACCTGACTCAGGGGGATTTTCTGCCCGCTTGCCGTGGTGATCATCAGCCCGGACAGCGTGGTCAAATCCTGACGTTCGCGCTTATTCCCGCGCAGAACAACGTCAATCAGCCGGTTTTTATCCCTGACGGTGGTGACAACGCTGCCAGACCAGACAGTGTTGAGCAACGTGGCGAGACTTTCGGAAGAAACACCCGCCGCCCGTGCTGCGGTCTGATTCACCTGTAACGTGATGACCCGCTCAGGTTCACCGGCGGTCAGATTAACTTCGCGGGTCCGGGGACTGTTTCCGAGAACGCTGGCGAGGTGCTGCGCAATCTGCCTGACCTTCGCATAATCCGGTCCGCTGACGCGATATTTTACCGGCCAGCCGATCGGCGGCCCCAGTTCCAGCGGCGAAACGCGCGTCGTGATATCACTGAAATCCCGGGCCAAAATAGTGTCCAGTTGCGCACGTAACTTATCCCTGTCCTCCAGACTTTTGGCGACAACAACCAGTTGTGCCGTGTTCTCATCATCCAGTAACACGTCCATGGGCAGGTAAAACCGCACCGCGCCTGACCCCACGTAGGTAGAAAAATGATCTACGTTCGGATTGTCTTTCAGGGCGTGCTCCAGCCTCTCCGCCCGGCGTGCCGTGTCGCTTTGCGAAACGTTACCGGGAAGCGTAAGGCTGACCAGCAGTTCCGGGCGATCGGACGCCGGGAAAAATTCGCCCTGCATAAACGTGGTCGCATAAGCGGCAAGCCCTAACAAAAGGCAGGCGAAACTGAGAGTCGCCACGCGTCTTTGCAAAACCTGATTCAGCAGACGCTGATAGAAACGCATCAGTCTGCCCTGTTTTTCAGCGTGTGATGCCAGTTTCTCAGGTAACAGCCAGGTTCCGATCAGCGGTGAAAACAGAATGGCCACTACCCAGGAACATAAAAGCGCAATCAGCACCACGGCGAAGAGAGAATAGCAATACTCTCCCGCACTTGAGGCAGCAAAGCCTACCGGAATAAAGCCCGCTATCATCACCAGTGTGCCGGTCAGCATCGGGAAAGCAGTCGTTTCAAATGCGTAAGTTGCCGCCCGCCATTTAGAATCACCGGCCTCAATACGGGAGACCATCGCCTCGACGGTTATCATGGCATCGTCCACCAGCAGCCCCAGGGCGATGATTAACGCCCCCAGCGAAATACGTTGTAACCCGATGCCGGCAAGCATCATGCCAATAAACGTCATTGCCAGCACGATGGGGATCGCCGCAGCCACCACCAGCCCGGCACGGGTGCCTAATGAGACGAAGGACACCGCCAGCACAATAACCACAGCCTCAATCAATACACGGATAAAGCCGCTTACCGCCTGCGATACTACGGCCGACTGATCCGCGACTTTAACCATTTCAATGCCGTGCGGGAGCTGTGCGCTAATCACGGCCATCCGGTCACTCAGCGCCTTGCCAAAAGAAAGCATGTTGCCTGTAGAAGCCATGGAAATGGCGAGACCGATCGCGGGCTGACCGTTGACCCGAAATGCCGGTGACGGGGGCTCGGCATCCTGGCGGCTAATGGTCGCGATATCCGTCAGCGGAATGTAGCGCCCGCTAATATGCAGCGTCACGGCACGTAAACTTTGCTCTGACGTCAGTGCGCCGCTCACACGCAGGGCAATGTTTTCACGATCGCTTCGCAAGACCCCCGAAGGTTCTACCGCATTTTGAGCCTTCAGTGCATCGGTGATTTGCTGGAGATCCAGCCCCATTCCCGCCAGTTGTGCCGGTGAAAATGCGAGAACAATATTCTCTTCCTGCACGCCCAGCAGGCTGGCTTTTCCCATATCCGGCAGCGACATCAGACTGCGGCTGATATCATCGACCTTGTCACGAAGCTCACGCGGCGTGAAACCTTCCGCAGTAAAGCCATAAATGGTGCCAAAGGTGTCATCAAATTCGTCATCCACCGAGGGACCCTGCACACCTGCTGGCAGTGACGGCGCGATATCCTGCATCTTTTTGCGCACCTGATACCAGATACCCGCAACCTCTGCAGGTGGCGTGTTATCGCGAAGATTCACAAAAATAACCGATTGCCCGGCACGCGTTTCACTTTGCACAAAATCAAGATAAGGCGTTTCCTGCAGTTTTTTCTCCAGCGTATCGGTGACCAGATTAACCGTATCCTCCACGCTTGCCCCCGGCCAGCTCGCGGACACCACGGCAGTTTTAATGGTAAACGCCGGATCTTCATTACGGGGGAGTTGCTCATAGCTGATGACACCCGCCGCCATTAACAGCAGCATAAAAAAGGCAATCAGTGACTGATGATTCAGCGCCCAGGCTGAAAGATTGAAGGCCCCGACCGGGGAAGACGGTTTCATTCGCTGTCCTCCCCGGGCATGACTTTTTCACCTTCACGAAGTTTACTCACACCGGCAATGACCACCCTTTCGCCAGGCTGTACACCGGCAGACAGGAATATTTCAGAGGTACTGTAACGCCCGATATCGACGGGCCGTAAATGCAGCGTCAGCGTTTTCTCATCAACAACAAAAACCGCCGGTTTATCACCGGATCGGGTCAGCGCAGAAGCAGGCAATGCAATCAGACGCGGACCTGACGCGTTAAGTGTCAGTTGAACACTGGCACCGAGTGCCATGGCCGGTGGCGGGTTATCGAGGGTAATGCGAAGGCGCCAGGTGCGGGTTTGCGGGTCGGCCTGCGGGCTGACGTCGCGGAAATGCCCCTGCGCAACCCCGGAAGGGGCCGAAAGTAACGATATAGTAAACAGGCTGTCAGCTTGCTGAGGAACAGACTGGGGATCGGCCACATCAAATACGGCATCACGCAGGCTGCCACTGGCCAGGGTGATCACAGACTGTCCGGCACTGACCACTTGTCCTGCCGACGCGCTGACCTGGGTAATCACGCCGTCAGCCGGAGCCGTGAGTTTTGTCCAGGACACGTTTTCCTGCGCATTTTTGAGCGCATCTTCACTGCTCTGACGCTTCGCGCGGGCAGCCTGCCAGTCAGCTTGCGCACTATCAAGCTGCGAGCGTGCGATAGCCCCGGAAGGCATCAGTAACTGCATACGCCTGAGACTGAGCGCCGCAACCTGCTCTGCCGCGCGGGCACTGTTCAGATCAGCCTGCGCACTGCTGAACTGGTTGCGGCTGGTCTCGCTTTCTTGCGTGGCGAGAACCTGACCGGCGATCACACGATCCCCCACCTCAGCCTGCCGCGTCAGAATGCGCCCGTCCAGCCGGAACCCGAGCGTCACCTCTTCATGGGCGCGTATTTCACCCGTTTGAATCAGGGAACTCAAAGCAACAGGAGGCGGTGCGGAAATGGTGCGCACCGGCCTGACAGAGGGCGCTTGTTTATGGGCTTTGTCACCACAACCTGTCAGCACAATAGCAACGATGATCAGACAGGCGGCGGGAATGAAGGGAAGCATCCGACCGGTGGCGGATAAATGGCGAACGGCGTGACGCGCATAATCGGTGAAGGTAACAGCCATGACAGTCTTCCTGAATTGAGATGTCGCTATTCAATCCAATCACTGTCCAGATTCCCGTAATATTTCATCAAGAAACCGTCAAGATGCGCACTTTTTTGCAAGATGGCTGACCGGCGCAGTGACAGCGGACGTGCAGCATGTAAATCAACATCGGCCACGTCCACCGCATCATCGTCTTCAATAATCAGCATCTGCCTGGTCTCCATACAGGTCGTCTTGACGGTTTCTTCATAATTCCCCGACAGTTTATTGACACTGCCTCTTCATACTTCGGGTTTCAGACGCGGCTGCAATCCGCTACGAACCAACGTTTAGGTGATGAGGAATCACAATGACATCCAGAAAACTAATGCTGCAGATGACCTGTTTCAGCCTGTCCGCCACAGTGCTGCAGGCAATGGCCGACAACACGCCGTCTGCGCCGACGTTTACCGTCGGCATGGGCGCACAAAGCGCGCCGCGCTACAGCGGTTCCGATCAGCGCCACTGGCTGGTCGGGCCGGTCATTCAGGCGCGCGATGGCGCCTTTTTCTTCGATTCGCTCAAAGGCGTGGGTTATGACCTGCAGGCGGATAACGGCCTGTATCTGGAACATACGCTGGGATACAGCCTCGGGCGGACAGACAAAAATTCCACCTGGCGGGATGGCTCGAATAAGCTCAAAGGCATGGGGAATATCGATGCGACCATGAATACCGCGCTCGCGGTGGGCTGGTCTGCAACGCCGTGGTTGTCTTTTGAAGGCAAAGCCACCCTGCCACTGACGGACGGGCAAGGTGTGCATTATCAGACTTCCGTCACGGTACTGCCGCTGCAAAACGACACTGACACTGTTGCACTTCAGTCGGCAGCGCTCTTTGGCGACCGGCGCTATATGAATACCTTTTATGGTGTGAGCCGCGAACAAAGCGACCGCACTGACTTCGCGCCTTATCAGTCGGCCGGGGGTTTCTATGGCGTGGACAGCAGCCTGACCTGGAGCCATCAGTTCACGTCCCACTGGGGGGGCGTTATCAGTGCCGATTACACCTGGCTGGACGACAAAGCCGGTAACAGCCCGATTGTCGTTAAGCGCGGCGGCACGACTTACAATTTGGGTGTGCTTTATACCTTCTGATGCAATGAACATGAACCTATGAAAAGTCGTCCCGAACGGCGACTTTTTCATAGGTCCAAAAACACAAAGTCACAACCTTTCTGATAATAAAGGCAGAACACATGAAAGGAGATATCGCAACGCTGGTTTCAATTATTTTGTTTTATATTTTCTCATACTATTGCGTCTTTTTGACGTTATCCCCTCCGCAATTCGGCGGTCATTTCCGGCATATTCTGAATGTCCTCTTAAACTGAAAAAATATATGTGTGATTACAGAAAAATAAGCACACATTCCCGGGCTGGCGCTGTTTAGAAAAGATATTTAAAGCGCACACGGGCACCATAACGGTCATCCGTATTACCGGTTTTTACCGACGGCGATTCCAGCCAGGAGGCATAAGCCCCAAGATAAATATTGAAGTCAGGCATATCCATGATATCAGGCAGGTGCCATGAGGAATGGATGGTGTGGATGTCATATTTTCCCGGCGCCAGAATCGCGCAGTCGCTGTCACAGTCACTGGCTACCCCGGCCATATTGAACTTGTCGATATTGTTGTGCGCATAGATGTAACCCAGTTCCACGCGGTGCCATAAGGCATTTATGCCTGCGCTGAAATCTTTTTCGTCAGCGGCGTCGAGATAAGCCGTACTCAGGTTAACAACCGCACCGTCTTCTGCATCGGTTTTAAGCGTGTTCCAGCTCATCGTCATGCCGTAACCGGTCCGGCCCGACTGGTCTACCCAAACACCCCGAGTATCCTGATATCCATAGGCATTGTTCACCAGGTTGCTTTCGACAGCGGCGGCAACCGACCACGCGCCGGATTGCCAGGCCACGACCGGGCGGGCATAAACCACATTTTTACGGTTATCTAACGCATTGCCGTGATAGTTATTGTCGACAAATAGCGAACTGCCATCCTCTATAAGCGTGTTGAGTTCGAAATACCAGTTATCGAGTGTCTTACTGAGCAGGAAATTGCCACCGCTGCTGCTGCGCCCGCGCCCCTCTTTCATCATGTAGATATAACCGTAACCGTCACTGTAGAGATCGTTGGCGGTATTACCGGAATACTCAATGAACGTATCCTGATTCAGCGGGAACATATCCCAGGCCTCGAAGCGACCTATTTTAATTTTCCAGTCATCCTGCTGACCAAAGAAAAATGCCGCATCGTCGAGATTCATTTTTCCGTTTATATCAGCCAGTGGCTGAACAGTGAATCCGGCATATTTTCCATTAACCCCGTTTCGCAGACCATCAAACCCCAGAAGAATACGACCATTCATATCCCAGCGTTCTTTATCTCCGGGCGCCCAGTTTTTATTTGTACTGGTTTTTACCGACGTCAGGCTACCCGTGCGGCTGGCACCGTCCATATTAAATTCAACGTCCCCGTAAAATTTAATATTACTATTCCCGCTGAGCTGAATAGCGGGAGTGGCGGGAACTGCGGGTGTATTGTTTACCACGGAGGATAATTGCTTCTCCTGCCTGAGTGCGCGAATTTCTGCCTCCGCACCCGCAGCGCGTTGCTCGGTGACTTTCAGCCGCTGCTCCATTTGTTCCAGCCGTTGTTCGAGGGAAAGCGTATCCTGTGCATTGGCTACTGAGGTACATACAGACGTCAACATACATCCGACCCAGATTTTATTCATCGGAAAAGACCTTCTTATTATTGATATTAGTGTGTCATTTTTTGTATAAATACAGCCCGAAGATAAACGCAGTAATAACCCGCCCATCATCAAAGACGGGTTATTCGCGACGCTGAACAGAATTTATTCCAGCTGCCAGGCTCCGGCATCGGATAATGTTGCCGTTCCATGCCAGGCAAATAAATTTAATTCTCGGTGACCGGCATCAGGATATATCCGGCTACTGAGGCAGGCCTGGCCGTCATTAACAAATACCTCGACGGATGAGCTGTCGATAAACACACGTAAAGCCAGAGGAGCGCCGGGCACTAACGGTACGCTGCGCGTGCCACATAATCCGTACTGCGGATAGCGGCGTTCCAGCACCAGACGCTGCATCTGGGTATCAACATAGACACGTAAACCGTCCCCCAGACTAAGTCCATACTGCTCCGCATCACTGCGTGCGCCATCCCAGTGAAGCGCAACTTCCATCGACTCCCCTTTTTCCGCCATCAGGATCTGCTGATTTTTCAAGGTACTGACAGGCCACGGGAACCAGGCCTGACGCAGTGCTTCCACCTCTTTCGCGGGACGCATCTGCAGACGATTGTTCTCATCAAGACTCAGCTCACGCGGCAGAGACAGCATCCCCGCCCAGCCGTCCTGTTGCTCCGGCATCGGCGACTCCCACATAGCCAGCCAGCCAATCACGATGCGGCGACCATCCGGCGTCAGGAAACTCTGCGGGGCATAGAAGTCGTGCCCGTGATCCATTTCAATAAATTCTCCTGTACGAACAAACGGCTCGCCGGGCTGCCAGTCCCCCACCAGATAACCGCTCTGGAACAGATTACGGTTCTCAAAACCCTGCGCGGCTATCCCCTGCGGAGAAAACATCAGGACGCGTTTACCATTAAGGGTAAAGAAATCAGGGCACTCCCACATAAAGCCCATACCGGCTTCTGCCTCATCCAGGATCCCTTCATCCTGCCACTGACGCAGGTCGGCTGAACGATACAACCGTATTTGCCCGGTATCGCCAACGCGCGCACCGACGACCATGTACCAGCTATCCCCTTCGCGCCAGACCTTAGGGTCGCGGAAATGATGCAAGTCCGCCGGGGTATCGATAATGATCCCCTCACGTTTAAAGTGAATACCATCGCCACTGGTTGCCAGGCACTGCACCTGATAAAGGTTTTCGTCATTACCGGCGTCGCCGTGAAATTTATGCCCGGTGTAAATCAGCGCCAGGGTATCGCCATCCACCACCGCCGAACCCGAAAAACAGCCGTCTTTGTCTTCCGGTCCTTCCGGGGCCAGTGCAACGGGCAAGTGCTCCCAGTGAAGCAAATCTTTGCTCCTCGCATGTCCCCAGTGCATCGGTCCCCACTGGGTGGAATACGGATGATGCTGATAAAAAGCGTGATACCAACCCTCAAACCAGATCAGGCCATTAGGATCGTTAATCCAGCCAGCCCTCGCGGCCAGGTGATAGCGCGGGTACCAGCGCAGATTTACCCTCCCGTGCTTAGCCTGAAGTTCCTGTTCAGCATGAGCAATTGTATACGTCATCGTTTTCTCTCTTTTCAATCAGATAGTAGAAAGTTGCGGTATCTGTGGATCCCTCGAAGGCTTACCGGAGCGCAACAAGAAAATAGAAATAAAGGTGATACAGAACACCATCAGCCCCATAACCAGGTAGGACTGGGCAAATCCATATTTTTCGTAGCTGTAGCCGGCGAGGGGGGACAACACGGTGGCTATCACTGAGCTCGTACAGGCAAAGCCCACCAGATAGAGCGTGGATGAGAGTCGTTTATCGAAGTTAAGACTGTTGTATTTGAAGATAGCGATTAACAGTACCGGGAGTTCGACGGCATGCAGCAGCTTAGTAATGGAGATAAGCAGCGGGCCTTCCACTAAACCGGAAGCGACCATGCGCATCGCCATCACCATTCCGGCGAAAATCAGACCATTTTTGGCACCGATACGATTGACCAGCCACGGCGCACAGAACATGCCTGCGGCCTCCAGGAACACCTGAAACGAATTAAGATAACCGTACATGGCATTCCCTTCATGTTGCGTCGGGAACTGTGAGGAAAAATAGACCGGGAACTGCTGATCGTAGACGCCGTAAATACAGGTGCCGACCACAAAGAATACCAGAGCCCAGAAGCGCGGCAGGGTCAGCAGGCGTAATGCGTCCTCAAGGGTGACTTTGCCGCCTGACACGGCTTCCTGCATCGCGTGCGGTGCCGAGGAGACGCGTAACCGCATCAAAAGCATAAAGAAGATCAGACCAGAACAACTGGCGACCGCGAAGTTCAGTTTCGGGTTGATATTAAACAGTAACCCGGCGAAAAACGTGGCGACAGCCCAACCCAGCGATCCCCACATTCTTGCTTTTCCGAATTCAAACTGGCTCTGGCGGGCAACACGCTCGGTGTAGGATTCAAGTACACCAATACCGCCATTGAAGGTCAGGCCGATATAGATCCCGCCAAAAAAACTGCCCAGAAAGACATTAATTTTCAGAAGATGTCCAAACAGCAGATAGGCCGGACCGGAAAAGATCAACAATGCCGTGATAAACCAGAGCAGGTTCTTACGCAGACCGAGTTTATCCTGAATAAAACCATAACAAATTTGCACAAACAGCGTGGAAAGCGACATCACGGAAAAAATGATCCCGGTGTCCCCTGCTTTCAGACCCACTTCCTGATGTAGCCAGATCGAGAGCAACGACCCTGTAGAGGACCAGGTCACAAAGAAAAAGAACAATAAAGCGCTGAGTATCAGATAACTGTGAGAATGACGGGTTTTCATCATGGCAATCTCATGCTGAGGTGGAGCGCAAATGATAACGTTAACATAAAATAAAACGCATGCCGTTTTACGGCGATTCTAGATGTTAATCACAAAAGTTAACGTTAACATTATCAGTGTGAGATCATGATCAACTTTTCGGGTTTACAGCAAACGACACACGCAGTCCAAAATCACGTATGATCCTTTTACATCAGCAAGTTAGTTTTATAGCCTGTCGCGTAGTGACAAGTTTGGAGCGAGAAGAATGGCATCCCTGAAAGATGTGGCAAAACTGGCAAACGTGTCGCTGATGACGGTTTCCAGGGCATTAAACTCCCCGGAACGCCTGAAGCCGGAGACCCTGGCTCGCGTACAGTCCGCTATCGACGCCACTAATTACGTGCCCGATTTATCGGCAAAAAAAATACGTGGCGCTCACGCGATTGCAAAAACCATCGGTGTGCTGGCACTTGATACTGTGACCACCCCCTTTTCAGTGGAAATCACACTCTCCATCGAAGAAACCGCACGTGCGCATGGCTGGAACAGCTTTGTGGTTAACATGTTTTCCGATGACAGCCCGGAAAAAATCGTTGATCTGCTTCTCTCACATCGCCCGGATGGCATTATCTATACCACCATGGGATTGCGGCAGGTACCGCTGCCCGGAAAGTTGTTAAACCTCCCCTGTGTGCTGGCCAACTGTGAAAGCCTGCATCAGCAGGTAGCGAGTTATATTCCCGATGATGAACATGGACAGTATGTTGCGGTGCGGGCACTTTTATCTGCAGGCTATCGTCGCCCGCTCTGCTTACATTTGCCTGCCAACCATCTTGCGACTGTCAGACGCCGCAAAGGGCTGGAGCAGGCATGCACGCAAGCCGGTATAGCTCCTGATACGCTCGACCACCATTACATGGAATATGGCGATGAGCATTATCACGATATTCCCGACATGCTTTTGGCCCATATAAACCAGGGCAAACCTCAATTCGATTCAGTGGTGTGTGGAAACGATCGTATTGCATTTATGGTCTATCAGACGCTGCTGTCACAGGGCTTAAGGATCCCTGATGATGTCGCGGTGCTTGGCTACGATAATATGGTGGGTATTGGCGATCTATTCTTACCCCCCCTCTCGACCGTGCAATTACCCCATTACGAGATAGGACGCCTTAGTGCGCTTCATATTATTAACGGTGAGTGCCATAAGAATACTGTGGCCGTTGAAAGTCCGTTACTCCTTCGTGAATCAGTAAAAAACCACAGTAAAAGCAGATGAATATGATCAGCCGCTTTTAAAAGAATGGAAAATATAACGGGCCTGAGAATTGTCCGCAGAAAGCGTTCAGGAGCCTTATCGGGTAGTGAATTAGACTGATTTTCTGGATTGTCTATTCAGCGTTGGAGTGCTTATTTTCACGGGATTAATGTCTAGACTCAACTTTCTGACAAATACCTAAGGAGCACACCATGGCAGACCATTCTGTTAAAGGCAAAGTTGTGATCATCGCAGGCGGTGCTAAAAATCTCGGCGGTTTGATCGCCCGCGATTTAGCCGCTCAGGGGGCGAAAGCCATCGCCATTCATTACAACAGCGCCTCCTCAAAAGCAGATGCTGATGAAACGCTGGCCGCCATCGAAGCCGCCGGAGCCAGGGCGGTGGCATTGCAGGCAGATTTGACGACCGCTGCAGCCGTCGAAAAACTCTTTGCTGACACCATCGCCGCCGTTGGCAAGCCGGATATCGCTATCAACACCGTGGGCAAAGTCCTCAAAAAACCCATGGCGGAAATAAGCGAAACTGAATACGACGAGATGACATCCGTTAACTCGAAAACGGCTTTCTTTTTCCTCAAAGAAGCCGGTAAAAATCTCAACGACAACGGTAAAATCTGCACGGTAGTCACCTCACTTCTGGGTGCCTTTACCCCGTTTTACGCCGCGTATGCAGGCACGAAAGCCCCGGTGGAGCATTACACGCGGGCAGCGTCCAAAGAGTTTGGCGCGCGCGGTATTTCGGTCACGGCGGTAGGGCCGGGTCCGATGGATACCCCTTTCTTTTATCCTGCTGAAGGCGCTGACGCGGTGGCATATCATAAAACTGCAGCAGCACTCTCTCCTTTCAGCAAAACAGGCCTGACCGATATTGAAGACGTGGTGCCTTTCATTCGCCATCTGGTGAGCGATGGCTGGTGGATCACCGGCCAGACTATTCTGATCAACGGCGGCTATACCACCAAATAACCGATGACATCTGAATATCGGACTGTAAAAAGGATGGGTGATATGCTGAAGGCCCTGGAATATCCCCGTCCCTGCCGCAGACAAAGAGCAATAGCGAATTTCCTTTGTCAGGTATAACAACGAGATATTAAAGATGGACAGGTTCAACCAATATCGCGTATTCACGCAGGTCGCAGAAATGGGAAGCTTTGTTCGGGCCGCCAGCGCACTCTCTGTGCCGCGAGCCTCCGTTTCTGCCGCCATCCAGCAATTAGAATCGCAACTGGGCGTGAGGCTGTTGCACCGCACCACCCGCACAGTGCGGCTGACTACCGACGGCGAGCAATTGCTCGAACGGGTGCGCCCTTTACTGGCAGAAGTAGAGGATATCGACCAGTCATTTCAGCTCAGCCAGCGCCAGGCCTCAGGGAAGCTGACCATCGATGTCCCCAGCCGCATTGCCCGTCGCCTGATTGCCCCGGCCCTGCCAGAGTTATTGCGGTGCCACCCCCATTTACAGCTGGTTCTGGGGTCATCGGACAGGGCTATCGATTTGGTACAGGACGGCGTGGATTGCGCTATCCGTGTGGGCGTATTGCATGACAGCAGTTTAGTCGTACGCTCCCTGGGTCACATAACCCTGATCAACTGCGCCAGCCCTGCATATCTGAGCGAACATGGCCTGCCCTCCCAGCCGGACGATCTCGTCGGGGAGCATCTGGCCATCGGTTATATTTCATCAAGAACGGGTAAAGAGTTACCCTGGCAGTATCAGTCAAAGGACGGACATATACACAGTGTCAGCGTCCCCCACCAGGTTGGGGTTAACAATGCAGAAAGTTATATCGCCTGCTGCCTTGCAGGCCTTGGGCTGATCCAAATCCCCCGCTTCGATGTTCAGCATCTTCTGGATTCAGGGGAACTGACTGAGGTCCTGCCAGATTACCGGGCAGCGTCTATGCCGGTATCACTGATCTATCCGCATCGCCGCCAGCGATCCCGGAGACTGGCTGTTTTTCATGCATGGTTTGAGAAACTGATGCAACCCCATCTGGATACTTGAATTATCTCGTTTATTGACCAGAGAATTGCAGACTAAAATTAGCCGCACCGACAACATCAGCGACCTGTCTCACCCTGGCGAACCTTACCGATTCGCCAGCCGGTTTAAAATTCGTTATCATCCGCTCCCACTCTTCATCCGGGTATCCTGATGTCTGCGATTATCGATACTTTTATTGCCCCGCCGTGCCATGGCCAGATCGAGACGCTGTATCAGGACGAGCATCTGGTGCTTATCAATAAACCCACCGGACTGCTCAGCCTCTCGGGGAAAAATCCGCAAAATCTGGATTCCATACATCACCGGCTGGTAAAGATATTTCCCGGCTGTACGCTGGTTCACCGTCTGGATTTCGGCACGTCCGGGCTGATGGTGATTGCGCGTAATAAGGCTATCAATGCCGCCCTCTGCCATCAATTCAGCCAGCGCACGGTAACCAAAGTGTACAGCGCATTGCTTTGCGGGCATCTGCAACATAACGAGGGGGTGACAGACGCGCCGATCGCCAAAGATCCTGCACTGTTTCCCCTGATGTCAATTTGCGCCGTCCACGGCAAGCCCGCCCGCTCCGGCTATCAGGTGGTTGAGCGCTTTTATCGTGAGCAGGAAAACGGCGAATTACTGCCACTGACGCGAGTACTGCTGACTCCGCAAACCGGGCGCACTCATCAGCTTCGCATTCACTGTCAGTATCTGGGCCACCCGATTTTGGGCTGTGATTTGTATGGCGGACGCCTGCTGCCGGGCACGGAACAGACTCCGCGACTGATGCTGCACGCCAGTGAACTGCATTTTGTTCATCCCGTCAGCGGAGAACGGATCGAAGCCCGCCATGCCAGCCCGTTCTGAAAGCGAAATCCTTTTTAACACCCCGCCCGGCACATTCCCTGCATTAAATTGCCCTCCCGCTTTGCAAAAGCGTTTTTAACCTGACGTTTGACGCTGTAGTCTCAGTAGCGGTTTTTATTTTGCTGCGTTCCAGCCAGGTAAACGGCCTTTAACCGATTTTAATAACGAAAAATTTTAGAAATCTGACGAACAGACAGGACAATTATGGACTCCATGCTCACCGCCCCCCACCCCGATGAGGAGATACCTTCATATCACCGTGCCCGCCGGGCTGCCTGGGGCAGTTTCGTCGGCGCAGTCGTAGACTGGTTTGATTTTTTGCTCTACGGCATCACCGCAGCATTAGTGTTTAACAGCGAATTTTTTCCGCAAATCGACCCGGCAATGGGCACACTCGCCGCATTTGCTACTTTCGGCGTCGGCTTTCTCTTCCGCCCGCTCGGCGGCATTGTCTTCGGACATTTCGGCGATCGCCTGGGTCGTAAGCGGATGCTGATGATGACCGTCTGGATCATGGGCATTGCCACCGCGTGCATCGGTATTCTTCCCTCTTTCGCGATGATTGGCTGGTGGGCTCCGGCGCTGCTGGTCACCTTGCGCGCCATTCAGGGATTTGCCGTCGGCGGCGAATGGGGTGGTGCGGCACTGCTGGCGGTGGAAAGTGCACCTTCCGGTAAAAAGGCGTTCTACAGCAGCGGGATACAGATGGGATACGGCGTCGGCCTGTTGCTGGCGACCGGACTGGTGTCACTGATCAGCAGCCTGACCACCGATGCGCAGTTCCTCAGCTGGGGCTGGCGTTTGCCATTTTTGTTCAGTGTGGTGCTGGTGCTGGGCGCGCTGTGGGTGCGCAATGGCATGGAAGAGTCGGTCGAGTTCGAACGTGCTCAGGAAAAGCTCCCCAAAGCAGCAAAAAAGCGGCTACCGGTATTTGAAGCGCTGTTGCGCCATCCCGGCGCATTTTTGAAAATCATCCTCCTGCGCCTGTGCGAACTGCTGACGATGTACATTGTCACGGCGTTCGCCCTTAACTACTCGACGCATAATCTGGGGATGTCGCGTGAGCTGTTTCTGAATATCGGGCTGCTGGTCGGTGGTATCAGTTGCCTGACGATCCCGTTATTCGCCTGGCTGGCAGACCGTTTCGGCCGTCGCCGCATTTACATTACCGGCGCACTCGTCGGCGCGATGAGCGCCTTCCCGTTCTTTATGGCGCTGGAAGCCCGCTCCATTGCCGGGGTGGTGATCTTCTCGCTGCTGCTGGCAAATATCGCCCACGATATGGTGGTCTGCGTCCAGCAACCGATGTTCACGGAAATGTTCGGCGCAGGTTACCGCTACAGCGGTGCGGGTGTCGGTTATCAGGTCGCCAGCGTCGTGGGCGGCGGATTTACACCGTTTATTGCCGCCGCATTGCTGAATTTCTCCGGCGGTGAATGGCATTCCGTCGCCATTTATCTGATGGCTGGCTGTTTGCTTTCTGCGCTGACGGCGATGTTTATGAAGACACCTGCGCCGCGCTGAACCGCCGGCCATGTAGAAAAGCCCGCTTAAAAATATTAAGCGGGCTTTTTTGCACCTGAAACAGATTTAGACCACCCGCAGCTCCTCGTAAGAGATCATCACATGTTCCGCAAATGCCGGACGCTGTGTGAGTTTTTCATAATAGTGTTCAATAGCCGGGAAGGACGGCCGTTCAATGGCAATATCGAAATAGCGATACAAACTGTGTCCAAACTGAATATCGGCCAGTGTGAATGCGCTTCCGGCAAGGTAGCCATGCCGGGCAATCTGCGCTTCGGCAATCGCCAGCTTCTTGTTCAGATTCTGCAATGATTTTTCTAATGCCTGATGATCCTGATCTTTAGCCGCCGTTCTCACCACCATCCAGAACACCGGCGTAGTGAAATTCATCGCTACGCTGATTTTTGCCCATTCCGTCCATTTATCGGTTTCGGCTCGCCGTTCAGGATCCTGCGGCCAGAATTCATCAGCACCGTATTTTCCTGCCAGATAACGCAGGATGGCGCCGGTTTCCCACAGCGGCTGGCCTTCACCATCGCGGATCACAGGAACCGTGCCATTGGGGTTCATCGCCAGAAATTCCGGGGTGTCATTCCCCCCGTATTTATGGCCGATGTCAAACCGCTCATACTCCAGCCCTAATTCCCCGATACACCACATCAGCGCCTGCACATTTGACGACGTTTTTCTGCCCCATACCCGAATCATTCACTTCCCCCTGTTCGTTCATAAAAGCACCATCCGGCTCTTGTACCCTAATAAAACATTGGCGACACCGTGCAGACAAGCCATATTTAGAATGAATGACGATAAACGAAGCCCAAAGGAAAAGCGTATGGATAACAAGTCCCTCACCCCCTCACAGGCGATTGAGAAGCTCGAAAAGATGTACAACGACTCTGTGGCCGCCCTGCGGGATGCGATTAAAGATTTCATCGTTCAGGGTACGTTGCCTGATATCACAGCGCGTGCTGCCGGGCTGTTTGTTTATCCGGAACTGCGGGTCAGCTGGGATGGCGTGACGCCAGCCAAAAACCCGACCCGCGCTTATGGCCGTTTTTCGCATCCGGGCCGTTATGCCAACACCATCACGCATCCTGAGCTGTTCCGTGATTATCTGCTGGAACAGCTTTCCCTGCTGGAAGAGGAATATGATGCGGTGATTGAAGTGGTGCCGTCACAGCAGGAGATCCCTTATTCGTATGTGATTGACGGCTCGGATCTGACGCTTGACCGGTCGATGAGCGCCGGGCTGGCGAAGCATTTCCCGACCACAGAACTGTCGCAGATAGGCGATGAAACCGCAGACGGCCTGCATTATCCCGGTGACACTTTCCCGCTGTCGCATTTCAATGCGCTGCGCGCTGATTTCTCGCTGGCACGCCTGCGCCATTACACCGGCACGCTCACCGAACATTTTCAGCCATATGTGCTATTCACCAACTACACCCGATACGTCGATGAGTTTGTCAGCTGGGCGTGTGCGCAAATTGCCGATCCGGAAAGCCCGTATGAAGCACTGGCCTGCGCGGGCAGTGTATTTATCACGGCAGAAACGCAAAACCCTGAGCAGGCAGTGTCTGATCTGGCCTGGAAAAAACACCAGATGCCCGCCTATCATCTGATTGCCCGCGACGGTGCGGGGATTACACTGGTGAACATCGGCGTCGGCCCTGCCAACGCCAAAACCATTTGTGACCATCTGGCGGTGCTGCGTCCCCATGTCTGGCTGATGATTGGTCACTGCGGCGGATTACGTGAAACACAGTCGATCGGTGATTACGTTCTGGCGCACGCTTATTTACGTGACGACCATGTACTGGATGCCGTACTGCCGCCGGATATCCCGATCCCAAGCATTGCTGAAGTGCAACGTGCCTTGTATGACGCGACCAAAATGATGAGCGGCATGCCGGGTGAGCTGGTCAAGCAACGCCTGCGTACCGGCACGGTGGTGACTACCGATGACCGTAACTGGGAATTGCGTTATTCCGCCTCGGCATTGCGTTTTAATCTCAGCCGCGCCGTCGCCGTCGATATGGAAAGTGCAACCATCGCCGCGCAGGGATACCGCTTCCGGGTGCCTTACGGCACGCTGCTGTGCGTATCGGATAAGCCGTTGCACGGTGAAATCAAACTGCCGGGTCAGGCAAACAAATTCTACGAAGGCGCCATCTCAGAACATCTGCAAATTGGTATCTGTGCCATCGGCCTGTTGCGCGCTGAGGGCGATCATCTGCATTCACGCAAATTGCGTACCTTTAACGAACCCCCTTTCCGCTGATAACCACTCTGATTCCCCTTCAAGAGTTCGTGTTGCAGGCAGGCGGCAAGTTTGATAATCCCGGTGAGCTGACATTAAGTCAGTGATTCGGGTTATTAACCGCAGCCCCCCATCTGCGGCACAAAATATGGCGGGGAATTAAGGATTTCCTAAAAAAGACTTTGCATAATGCAGAGTCTTTTACCATCATAAATTAAAACGCTGTTCTACTTTCTTCCACACTGGAATTCTCTTGCAAAACGTCATCGTCTCTTTGCGCAAAGCCATCGAGCGCACGCCCTGGTATCCGAAACGGCGTTCTTACCGTACGTTGTTCTGGCGCGAAATAACGCCCCTCGCTGTCCCTATTTTCTTCGAAAATGCCTGCGTACTGCTGATGGGCGTACTGAGTACTTTTCTGGTCAGCTGGCTGGGCAAGGAAGCAATGGCAGGCGTGGGTCTGGCCGACAGTTTCAATATGGTGGTGATTTCATTCTTCGCCGCTGTCGATCTTGGTACCACCGTCGTCGTGGCATTCAGCCTCGGTAAACTCGACCACGAGCGCGCCCGTGCGGCAGCACGTCAGTCACTGGCGATCATGACCGTTTTTGCCGTACTGCTGGCGATACTTCTGCAATTTTCCGGACATGTAATTGTCGACATGATCGCCGGCAATGCCGAGCCGGAGGTAAAAGAACTGGCGCTGTCTTACCTGCAAATGAGCAGCTGGAGCTATCCGGCGGCAGCCATTGCCCTGATCGGTTCCGGTGCTTTGCGTGGTGCGGGTAACACCAAAATACCGATGTTACTTAACGGCGGGATGAACATCCTCAATCTGGTGATCAGCAGTGTGCTGATCTATGGTTGTTTCGGCTGGCACGGTCTGGGCTTTATCGGTGCCGGACTGGGGCTGACCATTTCACGTTATATCGGCGCGGTGTCCGTCATTTTCGTGCTGATGATTGGTTTCAATCCGTCCCTGAAAATCTCGCTGAAAAGCTATTTTCTGCCGCTCAATACCAACATTCTGCGCGAAGTCTTAGGCATTGGTATTCCGGCCAGTATCGAATCGGTATTGTTTAACGGCGGTAAATTACTGACGCAGGTTTTTGTCGCAGGCATGGGCACCAATGTGATTGCCGGTAACTTTATCGCCTTCTCGATTGCGGCGCTGATCAACCTGCCGGGCAACGCGCTGGGTTCTGCCTCGACCATTATCGTGGGAACACGTCTGGGCAAAGGGCAAATTGCCCAATCTGAGCGCCAGTTGCGCCATATTTTCTGGCTTTCCACCTTCGGACTGTGTGTTCTGGCCTTCCTTTCAATGCCATTTGCCGGTTTGCTGGCACGGTTTTACACCAACGAACAGGATGTTATCGACGTCGTCAAAATCCTTATCTGGCTGAACGCCGCCTTTATGCCTTTCTGGGCTGCCTCGTGGGTATTGCCTGCGGGCCTGAAAGGAGCGCGTGATGCCCGCTTTACCATGTACGTTTCTATGCTCGGGATGTGGGGCTGCCGTATTGTGGTGGGCTATTTCCTCGGGATCGTCCTGGGTTTCGGCGTAGTCGGCATCTGGCTGGGAATGTTCCTCGACTGGATCGTGCGCGGCCTGTTTTTCTACTGGCGTATGGCCAGCGGCCGCTGGTTGTGGAAATACCCGAAGGCCAAAAGGACAGCATGACTTACTGCGGTTATGCCCGCCGGTACATCCGGCGGGGATGGCCGATTTTCCCGTAGAGCATGTCGACTTTCAAATCGCCTTTCTGCACACAGTGTTCGAGATAGCGGCGGGCAGTGGTTTTACTCAACCCCGTTTCGCTGACGACTTCATCCACTGAATAGCAGCGTCCGGCATCCTGCATAAAGATGCCTTCCACCAGATTCAGCGTGTTTTCCTCGATGCCTTTATTACCCGCTTTCGGCGTGAAATCCTTCGCCTGGAGCTGATAAAGGCTGTCTACGTTTTGCTGATCCACCACTTTCCAGGTCCGCTGTGTCTGGCTGAACTGGATAAAGCGATCCAGCGATTGTTGCAGCCTGTTCCACGACACCGGCTTGAGGATGTAATCAAAAGCACCACAGCGGATCGCCTGACTGCAGGTATTCATGTCGCTGGCGGCGGTGATAAAAATCACCGAACAGGGTGTTCTCTTCAGCAGGTCATCCTCAATCAGTGAAATCCCCTGACCGTCAGGCAAATAGTTATCCAGCAACAGCAGTTGCGGCCGCTTTTCTTCGATAAGCACTTTCGCTTCATGCAGCGTGGATGCGACACCCACCAGTCGCAACCAGCGGTGATTATCAATCAGTTCGGCATACAGTTGTGCCAGCTGGTTTTCATCTTCAACAATCATTACGTCAATCATTTCAGCTTGCATCATTTGCTCTCTTCCAGTTCTTCTGGTCGGGGATTACCGGCATAAAACCACCCTTTTCTTCAGGGCAGCACACCGGAATAAAGACCGAGAAAACAGCGCCGCTCGGCGGATTATCGGACACTTCAATGGTTCCGCCCGCATGGCTGACATAGCTGGCAACCAGATGCAGTCCCAGCCCGTGATCGCCTTGCGTTTTGGATGTCACCCCCAGCGCAAAAATCTGTTCGCGCCGCTCCTGCGCAATCCCGATGCCGTGGTCAGCGACTTCAATCACCAGCTCATCCGTGCCGGAAACGACATACACTTCAACCGGCCCGGCATCACTGCCGCGCAGTAACGTGGCTTCGATGGCGTTATCCAGCAGGTTGCCGATGATCGACATCAGTTCAGTTTCACTGAGCGCAGCAGGCAGATACGTTAATTCACAGGCAGGATCGAATGTGAGCTCAACACCTTTTTCCCGTGCACGGGCATATTTTCCGAGTAATAAACCGCACAACCTTGGCGAGCAGAACCGCTCTGAAACGAAATCCAGCAATTCCTGCGCACTTTCAGACTGGGCCTCGATATAACGAATCGCCTCGTCGTAGCGTCCCATATGCAGCAGGCCAGCGAGCGTTGCCGTCCAGTTGAGCTGTTCATGCCGCATCACCCGCAGGTTATCGGCATAGCGCTGCACCTGACTTAGCTGGATGCTGAGCCGGTCGATATCGCTGCAATCGCGAAAAGTGATCACCCAGCCCTGAAGCTGGTCTTCCAGCATGATCCGCACCCGACTGGCAATCACGGTCAGGTTATTGAACAGACAGATTTCATCGTGAATGTCTTTTTTCAGCATGACCTGCGGGTCAAAGAAACTGACCGGCGCAATCACCTGCCTGAGCGGCTGACCACGCAGTTCACGGGACGGCACGTCAAGGTTGAGCAGCTTTTTGGCCGCCTGGTTGATGACCGCCACGCGGGAGTGCGCATCGATGGCGATCACCCCTTCGTAAATCGACTCCATCAGCGCCTTTTGCTGACGCACCAGCAGGCCGATTTCCCGGGGCTCCAGCGCAAACATCTGTCGTTTAATCGAACGTGAAAAAAACCATGAAAAGGTAAACAACGCCAGCAGCAAGGTGGCGGCCGCCAGTAAAATGCGGATGGCTTTTTCAACGGTCAGGCTGTTGATGTGGCTGGTGAGATAGCCGACAGAAACGATACCCATCACCTTGCCTTGCGCGTTCACGATCGGTGCTTTACTGCGCAGCGACAGCCCGATCCCACCCAGCCGGATGGTGGTGGTGCTTTTACCCGCCAGCACTTCTTCGTTGTCCCCTCCGACCAGCGTTTTTCCGACGCGGTCAGCATAAATCGAATGAAACAGATGTATCGCTTTACCATCGCCGATCACCATATAACTGGCATCGCTGTGAGCAGAAATATTCCTCATTAAACTGTTAATTGCTGAAATGTCCTTATTTTCAACTGCGGTAATTAATGAGGGAATAAGTGCAATTTCCTCTGCCTGAACTTTTGCACGAATACCCATATCTTCATATAACTGACGTTCTATATCGTGATAGTAATAAACACCTGTCAGCGAAAAAAGCGCCATAAATAACAGAACAAGATAAACAAAAAGCTTTATCTGAAAAGAAAGACGGAACCGCATCGGAGAACCTATCGCCAGACCGTGATATTAACAAACAGTATGTGAAGATTATCATTTCCCGGTATTTCCGTCAGAATGAAGGATCAAAGTTGCGAGGCATGCCGCAGAACACCTTCAGGCACCGCAAGCCTCTGACGGCACAACACATAATTCACAACAGCTATTTCACGATAAATTAACAGTAATATTATAATTACAAATAACACCATAAAAACCACGAGAAAATAAACGCATCACGAATTTTTAAATTAATTAAAACCATAAAAACCTTTCGCTCCTTTAAAACACCCTGTCTAATTTGCGGCACTTCACATATTACCGGTTATTATTCCTCTTACACTCCCTGCACAAATTGACACAGGGGATTCATCATGAGTACAACCGACGACACTTATTCTGTTCCCGCGGGAGTTTCTTCCGCAAAACAGCTCTCATTAAAAGAAAAATGGTGGCACATTCTCGACACCTGGAAAATCGGCATTATTCCGTTGCCGCTGTTTGCCATGGCGGGGTTGCTTATCGCAATAGATTGTCTCGACGGCAAACTGCCGAGCGACATCGTGGTCATGGTCGCCACGCTGGCGTTCTTTGGATTCGCCTGCGGCGAATTCGGCAAACGTCTTCCTTTCATCGGCAAGATGGGCGCGGCAGCGATTTGCGCCACGTTCATTCCTTCCGCGCTGGTCTATTACGGCCTGCTGCCGGATGTCGTGGTGGAATCCACCACCAAGTTCTATAAAAGCACCAACATTCTGTATCTCTACATTTGTTGCATCATCGTGGGCAGCATCATGAGCATGGATCGCAAAGTGCTGATCCAGGGTTTCATGCGTATTTTCTTCCCGATGCTGTGTGGCGAAGTGGTCGGCATGCTGGTCGGGATGGGCGTGGGTCTGTCGCTGGGCATGGAACCTTTCCAGATTTTCTTCTTCCTGATCCTGCCGATTATGGCCGGTGGCGTCGGTGAAGGAGCGATTCCACTTTCCATCGGTTATGCAGCCATCCTGCATATGGATCAGGGCGTAGCGCTGGGTCGCATTCTGCCTATCGTGATGCTGGGGGGGCTGACCGCTATCGTCATTTCCGGCTCACTCAATCAGTTAGGTAAACGCTATCCGCATCTGACCGGTGAAGGCCAACTGATGCCGTCTTCCAAAAATGCCACCGCTGACAGCAGCAAGCTGAGCGGCACCGGTGGTAAAACGGATGTCACCACCATCGCGGCAGGCGCCCTGCTGGCCGTTCTGCTGTATATGGTGGGCATGCTGTTACACAAACTGATTGGTCTTCCTGCACCGGTCGGCATGCTGTTTGCGGCCGTTGGCCTGAAACTGGCGCACGGCGTTTCACCCCGCCTGCTGGAAGGCTCTCAGGTGGTGTACAAATTCTTCCAGACTTCCGTCACCTACCCGATTTTGTTCGCCGTCGGCGTGGCCATCACACCGTGGAATGAACTGGTCGCCGCATTCACCATTTCTAATCTCCTGGTCATTGTCAGCACCGTTGCGGCGCTGGTCGCCACCGGCTTCTTCGTCGGCAAGAAAATCGGCATGCACCCGATTGATGTGGCCATTGTTTCGTGCTGCCAGAGCGGTCAGGGCGGTACCGGTGACGTCGCCATTCTGACAGCGGGTAACCGCATGCAACTGATGCCATTTGCCCAAATTGCTACGCGCATTGGCGGCGCCATCAATGTCTCAGTCTCCCTGCTGGTGCTTGGCAACTTCCTTGTCTGACGCCGGGCTAACCCTTCTTTAATTCAGGACATTTTTATGAAACTGGCAAGTTATCTCTATCAGGGACGCAAGTCCTACGGCATCGCGACAGAGCGCGGCATGATCGACCTCGGCCGCCATCTCGGGCAACGTTATCCCGACCTCAAAGCCCTGCTGGCAGGCAATGCACTGGCACAGGCCCAGGCGCTGGCTGCCCTGCCCGCTGATGTGGATTTCGACGACCTGACTTTTCTGCCGGTGATCCAGAATCCGGAAAAAATTCTCTGTGTCGGCATGAATTACGCCGAAAAGCGTAAAGAGTTTGATCAGCATAATCCGGCCCCGACGCTGTTCGTCCGCTTCGCCGATTCCCAAACCGGCCATGCCTCTCCCGTTATCAAACCGAGCCTTTCTGTCGAGTTTGATTACGAAGGTGAACTGGCGGTGATTATCGGTTCTGCGGGGGAAAATATTTCCCGCGAAGATGCACTTACTCATGTCGCAGGATATAGCTGTTATATGGACGGCTCCGCCCGTGACTGGCAGCACACCTGGTTTACCGCCGGTAAAAACTGGCCGCAAACCGGTGCGTTCGGACCGTGGATGACCACCGCCGATGAGATCCCCGACCCGCACACCCTGGCGATCCGCACCTGGCTGAACGGCCACATGGTGCAGGACGACAACACCCGCAGCATGATCCACAAAGTCGCCGAACTGATTGAGTACATCAGCACCTTTACCTCGCTGAGTGCCGGTGACGTGATCATTACCGGCTCACCGGGCGGCGTGGGTAAAAAGCGCGTACCGCCGCTGTTTATGAAACCCGGCGACCGTATCGAAGTAGAAATCGAAAAGATTGGTCATCTCAGCAATATGATTGTCGCAGCAGACACGAAGGTTGCCGCCAGCCGTCAGGTGAGTCATGCCCAGGCAGCCCACTAACCGGTTAACACTGACCGAACTGGCCGGGCATTCAGCCCGGCGTTTTAAACATCGCTTTGACTTACAGCCGACATCAGGAACGCATTATGTTCAGCCGTGACCAACCGGACTTTCATGTCATCAGTGTCAGCCAGCCGCCGGAAGGCATGCTGGAGGATATCCGCACCCTGTTGCAGCAAAGCCAGTTAGGCATGGATGACGACATTGAGCAGTTCGTGGTGGCCTGCTCCGGCCGCCGTCTGGTCGGCTGCGCCGGTCTGGTCAGCAACACTATCAAATGCGTCGCCGTGGCCGCCGACTGGCGCGGGGAAAATCTCAGCGCCAGATTGCTGGGTGAAGTGGAAAATCTGGCGGTGTCCGGCGGCAAATTCCATTTATTTCTCTATACGCGGCCATCGAATCTGCAGCGCTTTCGCGGCTGCGGATTTTACCCGCTGGTGCAATGGGACGACGTTGCCGTGCTGATGGAAAACACGCCGGTAGGCATCAGCCATTATTGCCGCTGGTTGCAGCGCCATCACCACCACGGCCAGCGCATCGGTGCCGTGGTGATGAATGCCAACCCGTTCACCCTCGGGCATCGCTTTCTGGCAGAACAGGCAGCGGCAACCTGTGACTGGTTGCATGTGTTTGTGGTGAGCGAAGATGTGTCGTATTTCCCGTTTAAAGAACGTCTTGAAATGGTCCGTCTGGGTGTCGCGGACCTGCCCAACGTGACGGTGCATGCCGGTTCTGAATACCTGATCTCCCGCGCAACTTTTCCCGGCTATTTTCTCAAGGACGCCGGGCTGGTGAATCAGGCGTGGAGTGTGATGGATTTGCTGATTTTCCGTCAGTACATCGCACCGGCGTTAGGCATTACCCACCGTTTTGTCGGCAGCGAGCCTTTCTGCCCGGTGACCCATCAGTACAACTGCGACATGCATGACTGGCTGGAAGCGCCCGCACGCCTGACGTCGCCACCGCTGAAGGTGATTGAGTTGCCGCGCAAACGTCACGCCAGCGGCCGGGCCATTTCGGCCTCAGAAGTGCGTGCGCTGCTCCGGGCGCATCAGTTACCGCGCATCCGGGACATTGTTCCGCTCAGCACTTATGTACACCTTGAACAACACTATTCCGCCACTGCGCCCGCAGAACCGGCGCATGACGATGTCCTTATTATTTCACCCTCACTTTGTTAACAGCAGGAAATATTGATGAAAATTGTGAAGGAGGCGCTGGCAGGCACGGTTGAATCCAGCGATTTACTGGTAAAAATCGCCCCGGCCAGTGAGCTGAATGTGGTGATCAGCAGCGAGGTCGCCAAACAATTTGGCGACCAGATCCGCAGTGTGGTGAATGACACGCTGAGTGCACTCGGCGTCATCGCGGGTTTGGTGATTATCGAAGATAAAGGTGCGCTGGATTGTGTGATCCGCGCCCGGGTACAAAGTGCAGTACTGCGTGCGGCACAGGCTGAAGAGATTAACTGGGAGACATTACGATGAAAAAACTCCGCCGCAGTATGCTGTTCCTGCCGGGGTCCAGCGCCGCCATGTTATCCACGGCATTTATCTATCGCCCTGACTCCATCATGTTTGATCTGGAAGATGCCGTTTCGCTGCGCGAAAAAGACACCGCACGCATTCTGGTATTTCATGCCCTGCAACACCCGATGTATCGCGATATTGAAACCGTGGTGCGCATCAATCAGCTCAGCACCCCCTTTGGCCTTAAAGATCTCGAGGCCGTGGTGCGGGCGGGCGTGGATGTGGTGCGCTTACCCAAAACCGATACGCCGGAAGATATTTTTGAGCTGGAAGCGCATATCGAACGCATCGAGAAAGACTGCGGTCGCGAAGTTGGCTCCACCAAAATTATGGCGGCCATCGAATCGGCCATTGGTGTGATTAACGCCGTGGCGATCGCCCGCTGCTCGCCGCGTCTGATCGGTATCGCGCTGGCGGCTTTCGATTATGTGATGGACATGCAAACCGAGCGCGGCGACGGTACCGAACTGTTTTATGCCCGTTGCGCCGTGCTGCACGCGGCACGCGCCGCCGGAATTGACGCCTTCGATGTGGTGTATTCCGACATCAACGATGAGGCCGGTTTCCTGCGTGAAGTGGAACTGATCCGCAAGATGGGCTTTAACGGCAAATCCCTGATCAACCCGCGACAGATTGAGCTGCTGCATAACGCTTACGCACCGACGCAGGAAGATGTCGACTATGCGCACCGCGTGATTGCCGCCGCAGAGGAAGGCGAGCGCAAGGGTCTGGGCGTAATTTCGCTCAACGGCAAGATGATCGATGGCCCGATCATTAACCATGCGCAGGTGGTACTGGAACGCGCCAGTGCATCCGGCATCCGTCGCTAGCCCTCAATTTTGCACAGGAATATCAAGATAATGAGTCATTTAACTGAAACTTTGCACAGCCTTTATCCGCAGCTCAGGCATCTGACTGCCTTTGACGGCGCGCACCGCAATACGCCGTATCTTTCCGATCCCGATGCCCGCCTGCACCGTAAACTTTGCGATTCACTGGAACAGGCGATCGCCCGCAGCGGCCTGAAAGACGGCATGACCATTTCCTTCCACCATGCTTTCCGTGAAGGTGATCAGGTCATTAATAACGTCGTCGCCACACTGGCGAAGCTCGGTTTTAAAAACCTCACGCTGGCGTCCAGTTCGCTGATGACCTGCAACGATGCGCTGATCGAACCTATCCGCAACGGCGTCATCACCCGTATTTATACCTCCGGGATGCGTGGCAAACTGGCCGATGCCATTTCTCACGGGCTGATGGAAGAACCGGTACAAATCCATTCGCACGGCGGGCGGGTTAAATTATTGCAGGACGGCGAGCTGAAGATTGATGTCGCGTTTCTCGGCGTGCCATGCAGCGATGAATTCGGCAATGCCAACGGCACGCACGGTAAATCCTGCTGCGGTTCGCTGGGCTACGCGATGGTGGATGCACAGTTCGCCAGAACCGTGGTGCTGCTGACCGAAGAACTGGTGCCCTTCCCTAATATGCCCGCCAGCCTGGTGCAGGATCAGGTGGATTACATCGTTAAAGTCGATCAGGTCGGCGATCCGGCAAAAATCAGCGTCGGCGCAGCGCGGGTGACCAGTAATCCGCGCGAACTGATGATCGCCCGCACGGCGGCTGAAGTCATCGAATACTCCGGCTATTTCAAGCCGGGCTTTTCAATGCAAACCGGTTCCGGCGCAGCGGCTACGGCCTGCACCCGTTTCATGGAAGAGAAAATGGAACGCAACCAGATCACCGCCCGTTTTGCCCTCGGGGGCATCACCGGCAGTCTGGTGGATTTACATGAAAAAGGCCTGATTGAAACGTTGCTGGATACGCAATGTTTCGACGGTCAGGCTGCGGCGTCACTTAGCCGTAACCCGCAGCATATCGAGATTTCTACCAACGTTTATGCCAATCCGGGAGCCAAAGCCGCGAGCTGCGATCAACTGGATATTGTCATTCTGAGTGCGCTGGAAATTGACACCGGCTTTAACGTTAACGTAATCACGGGTTCCGACGGCGTTATGCGTGGCGCGTCCGGCGGTCATTGCGATGTCGCCAGTGCGGCCAATCTGACCATTGTCGTCGCGCCTTTACTGCGCAGCCGAATTCCGACAGTCGTACGTCGCGTCACCACCCGCGTCACACCGGGGGAAAGCATCGATGTGCTGGTGACTGACCACGGCATCGCCGTCAATCCGGCACGTCCTGAAATCCGTCAGCGGCTGGAAGAGGCTGGCATGAAAATCATGGACATCGAAGCGTTGTATCAGCGGGCGATTTCCCTGACCGGCGAACCGAAACCAATTGAATTCACTGACCGTGTGGTGGGCGTTATCCGCTATCGCGACGGCAGCGTGATCGACGTGGTTCATCAGGTAAAAGAGGACGCATAATGACCATCATGACGCCTGCGGATGCAGGCGTCAGCCTGGAGGATTTGCTGGCAGCAAAGGAACTGCGTGCCAAACGGCAAACCGACTGGCTGACTCAATTCTCACAACCGCTGATTTCACTCACGCTGGTGACGCCGGGGCCGGTGAAAGACTCCGTGGCCTGGCGTCAGGTGATGCGCGAGGCGTTGCAACGTGCCGAAGTTATGCTGCTGCAACACGGCTGGCCGGTGCTGAAACATCAGGTTTTCTGGCTGCCGACCGGCGCCGAAGTATTCTGGTGCGTGGCACATCCTGCGCCGGAAGTGAAAGCGGCCACGGTTGAACTGGAACAATCGCATGCCCTCGGGCGTTTATGGGATTTCGATGTGATCTGCCCGCAGGCGGGTGTTGTTGGCCGCCGTTCGCTGGACAATGCCAGCCGCCGCTGCCTGATTTGCGACGGTCCTGCGCATGCCTGCGCCCGTTCACGTCAGCACCCGCTCGTGGACGTTATCGCTAAAGTGGAGGCACTGATTGATGGCTGGCACCGCACGCGCTGAACACCCTGCCTGCACGGACATCGCCACGCTGGCGGCAGAGGCGCTGCGCCGTGAAGTGTGGCTGACGCCCAAACCGGGACTGGTCGACAGCGCCAATAACGGCTCGCACCGCGACATGGATTTACCCCTGTTTCTGCGCAGCATTGACGCCATCACGCCCTGGCTGCATCAGTTTTTCGCCCTTGGTCAGCAGGATTTCCTGCAACCGGCGCAGGCGATGCTGACGCGCATCCGCCCGACCGGAATAGCCTGCGAACAGGCGATGTTCGGTGCCACACAAGGCGTTAATACGCATAAAGGCGGCATCTTTTCACTGGGATTATTGTGCACCGCCGCAGGCAGGCTGACCGGCCAGAGCCAGCCACTGACCCGCCACCGCTTATGCGCTGAAGTGGCCGCCATGACGCAAGGGCTGGTTGAACGTGAATTGCAAAGCTGCCGCCAGCCGGTGACTGCCGGTGAACGGCTGTTTATGGCGCACGGCATGACCGGTGCCCGTGGCGAAGTGCAGAGCGGGTTCCTCACTTTACGCCGTCACGTTTTTCCGTACTGGTATCAGGAAAGCCATTCCGGGCGCCGCAGTCTTAATGCTTTGCTGCGCCTGATGGCCTATAACCCCGATACCAATCTGGTAGCACGCGGCGGGCTGGACGGATTACATTTCGTGCAGGACTACGCCCGCCGGTTGCTGATAACGGGCTGGAAGACAGAGGATTTGCAGCAGATGGACCGCGCCCTGATCGCCCGCAATCTCAGCCCCGGCGGCAGTGCTGATTTGCTGGCGATTGCCACCGTGCTGATGGCTTTCCCGCAATGAATTCGTCCCCTGAATTCACCCGCATGCTGGTGCCCGGATTACGTGACAGCGAGGCCGGACACTGGCAAAGCCGCTGGCATGAGCAGCATCCGCACTGGCTGCGTATAAAACAGCGCAACTGGGCGCAGGTTGATCTCGAGGGTTGGATCACCGCCATCGATCGCGAGCAAAAACAGGCGACATCCCCGCTGCTGCTGATCGGCCACAGTTTTGGCGCGCTTGCCAGTCTGGTGTGGGCGAACCGTCATCCGCAACGCGTGGCGGGTGTCATGCTGGTCGCCCCCGCCGAGCCTGTGCGGTTCGGACTGGGTGATGACATTCTCCCTGCACCGCTGGCCGTGCCGGGGCTGCTGATCGCCAGCCATACCGATCCGCTGCTGACCTTTACCCGCGCGGAATTTTGGGCACAGGCGTGGCGCTGCGAGCTGGCAGATATCGGCGAAGCAGGACATATCAATGTGGAATCAGGATTCGGCGACTGGTCGTGGGGGCTGGCAAAACTGGAGGTGTTTGCCGCGCAACTGGCGGCAAACTTGTCGGATTAAATGCGCAATAATGCTTTCAGCGTGACGTTACTCAACAATGCGGGTTTGTGTGGTCGGCGCAGGCTGTGATTTCTGGCAGCACAGGAAAACCATCACCAGCAGCGGGATCCAGCCCAGCACGATGCCCAGCGTGATTTTCATCCAGACATAGGTTTCCGGTGAAGCGTATTGCATCAGGATCGTATTCAGCAGGCGCGAGACAATACCAGCCAGATAAACGCCACCAAACCACCAGCCGGAACGGTTGATGTCGTGCATACGCCGGACACCGACCGCCAGCAACGGTAATGCCGTCGCCAGCGCAAACAGGGTGTAAGCGACACCTGCATAGAAAATACTGTAAGGATTACCCGCCAGCGCGAACAGGAATGACACGCCCATCGTCAGCAAAATAATAATCAGCAAATTACCCAGCGCAAAGGTCCAGAACGCCTTGCGGCTCGCCCGACCACGGAAATCCACATACTTTTTCCAGCCCTGCACATAACACTGCCATAGCGTCATTTCATCACGTCCTTTTGCCTGTTCATCTGATGTTTCAATGGAAATTTCATTCTGCTTTTCAATAAGCCGGGAATTAAAGCGTTTTCTTACTGGCCCCGCAACTGCCGCGCCAGAAGATCGAGCTGATCGGCTATCTGATTGAGATCTTTATCCTGCTGCCCGGGCGCACGGGTCGAATTACGCACCACCAGTTTCGCAGGCAGAATTTTGGATGACATCACCTCCGCACTTTCGGCCAGTAAATGTTCAACCGCCTCTTTGCTCTGCAAATCGAGATCCAGTGACACGGTGGTCAGTGACGGATGGAAGAATGCGCTGTCGTACGTGTCATCGTAGCCAATGATCGACGCCTGCTGCGGAATGGCCACATTGTGCTGATGCAGCGCACTGATGACGCCCAGCGCCATCTGGTCATTGCCCACCAGCATGGCGGTGAATTGCGGAGTTTCACGCAAAATCTGCAACGCGCAGTAATAACCGCTTTTCGCACTCCAGTCGCCGTGGATGACGGTCACCGGCTGAATGCCCTTCTCTGCCAGCGTTTCCTGCCAGCTTTTCAGACGCAAACGGGAAGACACAGAATCTTCCGGCCCCGCCAGCAAGGCAAATTCCCGATGCCCTAAATCATGCAGATATTCCACGCTGGCACGCGACCCGTCAGCCGGATTAAAGCAGACGTTAAACACCGGACTGGTCGGGTCGACATCGAGAAACAGACACAGAATGTCGCGGTTGTTTTCATAAATCCGCTCAGCCTCGGCACTTTCCAGCGGGATGTTAATGATCATGCGGTCAACGCGTTGTGATTTCAGCTCGTTAATGGAGTCCTGAATGCTCTGATTGACGTCCTCATCAATCATTGAAATCAACACCTGATACCCGGCCTGATGGGCATATTTTTTCACTGACGCCGCAATTTGCGACGGCGCGTGTAAGGCCAGTGATGTGGTGACCAGTCCGATGGTAAAACTCTGCTTTCCAACCAGTTGCTGCGCCAGCCGGTTCGGCACATAGCGCAGAACTTCAATGGCCTGTTCGACCTTCAGACGCGTGGCATCTGAAACATTGGCCGATTTGTTTAACACCCGCGAAACCGTCTGGTACGAAACACCGGCATAGCGGGCAACATCTTCTAATGTCGAACTTTTTGATTTCATTCTTTCCCCACACAGCAGCCCGTGATTTTGCTCAATCTTATGATAATCGAGCCAACGTACGGGATCTCATTTAAAAGTTCAATCCGGGCGTTCGTTGCTGCATAAGTTATACGTTAACATTGCATATAATCGTGATTTACATCACTCCTGATTTATCATTAATTCATAAGTTGTAGACATATCTCACATTTCACAATATGTAAAATTGATCATTATTGTTTCTGGGTATCTTATAGATTTCGTAAATGTGAACGTCATACAATCATAAGGAAAAAAAATGAAACACAACTTACGCACTCTGGCTGTGGCGGTTTCCCTCGCCATCACAGCGGGCCCTGCTGTGGCAAATGATATTGATTTCCATGGATATCTGCGTTCGGGGCTGGGGGTTTCTGGCGGTGGCGGTCTGGAACAGTTCCAGAAAAACAAAGTCGGGCGTCTGGGTAACGAAGATGACACCTACGGCGAAGTCGAACTGGGCAGCGAAGTTTACAAGAAAGACGACGTGAGTTTTTACGTCGACTCGATGGTCAGTATGGTGTCTGACGGCTCCAATGATGATGAAAACACCCTGAATGATGATGCACAGTTCGGCCTGCGTCAGCTGAATCTGCAAATCAAAGGACTGGTGCCGTGGGATAAAGATGCAGTGATCTGGGGCGGTAAACGTTATTACCAGCGCCACGACTTACACATCATCGATACCAAATACTGGAACATTTCCGGTGCCGGTGCCGGTATTGAGAACCTGAAAATGGGTGAAGGTGCGCTTTCTCTGGCGTGGATCCGTGGCGATGCCAATGATGTGGATTACCGCGTGGATGGCAATAACGATGTGAACATTAACTACATCGACGTGCGTTATGCCGGGATCAAACCGTGGAGCGGTGCCTGGATGGAAATCGGTGCCGACTACGCCATGCCAAACCTGTCGCATGACCAGAAAGAGTACGGCGGCCTGTACGATGCGGATAACGGCGTGATGCTGACCGGTGAAATCAGTCAGGATATGTGGGGCGGCTATAACAAACTGGTGTTGCAGTACGCGGATAAGGGCCTGGCGCAGAACATGATTTCGCAGGGCGGTGGCTGGTACGATATGTGGAACTACACCAATGACGCTACCGGTTATCGTGGCATCATCACCGGTCTGATTCCGATCACCAGTAAGTTCAGCCTCAACCATGTGCTGACCTACGGCCATGCAGAAAACATCACCGATTACACCGACACGACTGAGCTGGTTTCTCTGGTAGGCCGCGCGCAATACCAGTGGACAGAATACGTGCGTACCATCGGTGAAGTCGGTACCTTCTATCAGAAAGATGATTACAAGAACGGCTCGAACTACAAGCAAGGCGGTCAGAAATATACGCTGGCGATGGGTCTGGCAGCCGGTCCGGAGTTTATGTCACGCCCTGAATTGCGTGTGTTTGCGTCTTATCTGAATGATTCTGAGCATGGCGATACGTTTGACGACCATACCAAAGCGGATACGTGGAACTTTGGGGTTCAGGTGGAAGCCTGGTGGTAAATTTCCTTCATTCTTGAAGCTGTTGCTGCGTTGGCTGCGTTTACTCACCCGAATCACTGACTTCAGTCAGCTCATCGGGATTCGTTCACTTGCCGCCTGGCTACAACTCCAATAATTTTGGAAATGTGAAGTCATATTGTACAAAAAGAAATATCCTCATTGTTATACAGCGACAGATAAAAACTTAATTTCTCTTGTAGGGGATCGTTACGTTTTTTCTCCGCACAGCAGCATCATTATTATTTATAAAAAGCAGAAACAATAAAGGCAGCCTTGTGTCGGGCTGCCTTTATTTTTGGGATTATTTCAGCAACAGCGTTTAATTACTTTTCAGTCCAAACTTCTCAGTCATTAATTTCTTCAGGCTGTCGGATTGCTTACCGAATATCGCATGTACTTCCTGACCGATGATCACCACGCCAATCGCACCGGTCTGCTGGATAGCACCGGAGTTCACGCGCTTAAGTTCTTTTACCGTCACGCGCAGGCGGGTAATACAGGCATCAACATTCACAATATTATCGCGCCCGCCGAGTGCATCAATTAATAACGCTACGTCAGTCGATGGCGGCACTTCATTGTCAGGCGTTTTATTCTTCGCAGAGAATACATGCATAAAGTCTTTAATATTTACCATGATGAACACTCTCTTTCAGGAATGAAAAAAAACGTGCAACCGGGAAATCCTGATTGCACGTCGCTGTTAAAAATAATGGGTTAAGAAATAACAGATAAACGCCGCGACAGGATCTGACAACCGAATGCCGGAAGCGTCAGTGTGCGCGGTAATATACCGCCGTGAACCATATCGCGGTAATCATCCGGCAATGTCACCGTCTGGCTGTCGGCGGCATAGTTTTGCAGGAAGATAAATTCACTTTCACCGTCGGTGCGTCGTGCGGCAGTGACACCTTCAGGCAGATCGGTGGCTATCGCCCGTGGCAGCTTCATTTCTTTCGCCAGCGCGGTATAAAAATCGGCGTGGAATTGCTGATCGTTTCGGGAAGCCAGATAATACGCCTGCCCTTTGCCAAACAGATTCACGGTCACGGCGGGCGTGCCGGCGTAGAAATCGTCACCGTACGTCGCCAGTGCGGCCGCACCTTCCAGGTGGATCACTTCACACAATTCGCTGGCACGATACGGGCCGTTTAACCCCAGCGCATTGCCTTCAGTGCCGCTGACGCTGTTGTGCTGATCGTCGGTCAGGCTGTCGATTTCTTCCGCCCATATACCCAGTACCGGACGCAACGGTCCAGGGAATCCGTTGAGGAAACACAAATCGCTTTCGTTAACGATACCGCTCCAGTAAGTCGCGACGAACCGCCCGCCGGCCTGCACGAACGCGGTGATCCGCTCGCCGACGCCTGCCCTCACCATATACAGCATCGGCGCAATCACCAGGTCGTAACCGGTTAAATCGCAATCGGCATTGATCACATCGACCGCTATACCCTGCGCCCACAGTGCACGGTAATGTCCGGCAACCGTGTTTTCATATTCCAGTCCCTGATTGCGCGGTCCGAGGGAATCGTCCATCGCCCAGCGGCTTTCCCAGTCGAAGATAATTGCCACTCTGGCTTCTACGCGGCTGCCCGCCACCGGAGCCAGCGCCGATAGAATCCCGCCCAGTTCGGCCACTTCGCGGCCGACACGGGTATCGATATGCCCGACGTGATCGACGACCGCGCCGTGGAATTTTTCTGACGAACCGCGGCTTTTACGCCACTGGAAATACTGCACAGAATCCGAACCATGAGCGACCGCCTGCAAAGAAGACAGAATATGCATGCCCGGCTTTTTCAGTTTGCTGACCGGCTGCCAGTTGGTGAAACTCGGCGTCGATTCCATCAGCACAAACGGCTGACCCTGTTTCAGCGTCCGCATTAAATCGTGATACATCGCAGTGTACGCCGCCAGACCGATATCATCTTTGCGGGTATGCCACATCGGATAGCTGTCCCACGAGATGAAATCCAGCACGCTGGCGAGTTTCCAGTAATCGTAATCGTAGAAATACTCCATGAAATTGGTGGTCGCCGGTAACGCCGGATTCTCCGCTTTGAGCGGGCGGATTTCCTCGCTGCAAAAACGCGTGACCTGATCGGTGTTAAAACGACGCCAGTCGAGATTCAGGCCGTGAATGCCGCTTTCGCCCTGCGGCGACGGCGATTCGATCTGCGCCCAGTCGGTATAGGTGTGGCTCCAGAAAGTGCTCCACCAGGCTTGATTCAGCGCATCGAGCGTGACGTAACGGGCTTTCAGCCAGTCGCGGAAACGGGTCTGGCAGTAATGGCAATGGCACTCGCCGCCGTATTCGTTGGAAATATGCCAGCCAATCACCGCCGGATGATGGGCGTAACGCTTCGCCAGCGCACTGTTCATCAGTTGCACTTTTTCGGCATACACCGGCGAACTCATACAGTGATTGTGACGCCCGCCGTGCAGTGCTTTTACGCGGTCACGCCCGACACGCAGAACTTCAGGATACTTTTGCGACATCCACGCCGGACGTGCGCCGCTTGGTGTGGCAAGAAATACCGAGATGCCATTTTCATGCAATTTGTCCAGCACCTGATCCAGCCAGCCAAAGGTAAAATGACCTTCTTCAGGCTCCAGCGCTGACCAGCTAAAAATCCCGACTGACATGACATTACAGCGCGCCTCTTTCATCATTTCGACATCGCGAATCAGCACATCGGGGCTTTCCAGCCACTGTTCCGGGTTGTAATCCGCACCATGTAATAGCCCGGAAATCTTACTGCTCAGAAGAGGAAATTTCGTCATGCTTGGGTCCTTAGGAACTTTAAGAAATATCAACTCCCCGGCCAATCAAGCCGGGGAAAAAGGGATTAATTGAAGACTTTGATGGAAGGAAGAACCTGACCGTCACAGCTGAACAACGCCTGATTTTCGCGGGCATTGCCCTCTTTCCAGTGGTCGTTGATGTAGGTCATCCCGGCCGGTGTCGCCCAGCCTGCGCCGTCAACGGCGATCCAGGTCGGTTCCCAGTAGAACAGACCCTTGCCGCGATGATCCGGCACCGCGACCAGGCTTTTGATCATGTCGCTGAGGAAATCAGCCTGCCCCTGCACCGTGCCCGGATAGCCGCCGTCTTTGGCTTCTTTTTCGGTAAAGCTGTTTTCAGCCGCATCACAGTTTTTGGTGGTATAGCCGTAAGCCACTTCCACCACGATCACGTCTTTGTTGTAGCGTTTGCTGATGTCGTCCATGTTGGTCTGCAACGCGGAAACCGGACCGTTCCAGTAGGTATAAAATGACAGGCCAATCACGTCGTAAGGCACTTTGCGCTGATTAATTTCATCGAACCACCAGCGGAAGGTGTCGTTCTTAGTGCCTTCGGCCAGATGCAGCATGATTTTGATATCAGAAGGATTTTTTTCATCAGCACGCACACCGGCAATCGCCGCATTCAGCAACCCGGCCAGACGGTCAAACTCCCCGCCGCCTGCGCCCCAGCTTTTGCCTTCAGGCCATAAAATGCCGCCGTTCATTTCGTTGCCGACCTGCACCATATCCGGCACGGTGCCTTGTGCACGGAATCTGGCGATCACCTCGCGGCTGTAATCATGAATGGCAGTTTTCAGTTGCGGATAATCCATTTTCTCCCAGCTTTTTGGCTTGAACTGTTTACCCGGATCAGTCCAGAAATCGCTGTAATGGAAATCGAGCAGGATTTTAAAACCCTGCGCTTTGGCGCGCTTCGCCAGCTCCAGCGTGGTGGCCAGATCGTTATTACCGCCACCGTACGGATGCCCCTGCGCATCTTTCGGATCCACCCACAAGCGCAGACGCACGTAGTTGAAACCGTTTTGTCTGAGGATCACCATCGCGTCGGTCTGCTTGTGGTTTTGATCAAAGAACTTGCCGCCGTGTTTTTCGACGTCAATCAGCGTCGAGATATCCGCACCTTTGATGAAATCCGCCGGGACGTTGGCGACTTTTTTAATCACCACCTCCTGCGCCACCCCGGAAAATGACACCGCCAGCAGCACGCAGGCCATTGCGCTTTTGTTGAAAATCTTCTTAGAAAAGAAAGTCATCGGATTATCCTTTTGTACTGCCAGCCGTCAGGCCGGAAACGAAGTATTTTTGTAAAGCCAGATAGAAAATGGCGACAGGCACGGCGATCAGTACCGCGCCAGCGGCGTACATGGTGTAGTTGGCACCCATTTTTTGCGCGACCAGGTTGTACAGGCCAATCGGTAGGGTGTACTTATCTGGCGTGCGTAAAATGGTGCTGGAAAGAATGAAATCACCCAGCGGTCCGGTGAAGGAAAACAGCGCGATCACGGCCAGAATCGGCTTGGACAAAGGCATGATGATTTCGATGAAAATGCGGAAATTGCCCGCGCCGTCCATCCGCGCTGATTCATCCAGATCTTTCGGAATGGCGTCGAGATAGCCTTTCATCAGATAGGTGTTCATCGGGATCATGCCGCCGACGTAAATCAGCACCAGTGCCAGATGACTGTTGATAAGCCCGAGTAACTGCGCCAGCACAAAGATGGCGATCAGCGCGGAAAACTGGGGGATCATCTGCAATAACAGAAACAACATCAGCCCGTCTTTGCGGCCTTTAAAGCGAAAACGCGAGAAAGAATAGGCGGTGAAACTGACACAAATCAGGGTCAGGATCATGGTCAGGAAACTGATTTTCATCGAGTTCCAGTACCAGCCGACATAATTCACTTCGCCGTTAAACAGGTCTTTGTAATGCTGGAACGAGACGTTCTCCGGAATAATCGACGTGCTGAGCAGGCTGTTACCGGCATTCAGTGATGCGCCGACGGTCCAGATCAGCGGATAAATAATGATCACCGCCACAATCAGCAACAGGAAATAACTCAGCCCGAGGCGGATAAACCGGTTTCTTTTAATACTGCTGTTCTTACTCATGCCCTTCCCCCGGTTACGCCATATCATCTTGTTTAAATGAATTGGTTGAGCGGAATTGCCACAGAGCAATACCGACCACAAATATCGACAGCAAAATCGTAATGGTCGCGGCAATGGCATATTGTGAAGATGACATGGTGAGTTTATATATCCACGACACCAGAATATCCGTTCCGCCTGCATTCGAACCGGCCACTGCCGGGCCGCCGTTATTAAACAGATAGATAATATTGAAGTTATTAAAGTTGAAGGTGTATTGCGTGATAATAATCGGCGCAATGGAATATAAGACCAGCGGCAATGTAATGGTTTTAAGTTTCTTCCAGGTACTGGCACCATCCATTGTCGCGGCTTCATATAAATCGTTCGGAATGGCCTGCAATACGCCGGTAGTCATGGCAAACACAAACGGGAAGCCCAGCCAGGTCTGCATCAGGATCAGCGCCGTTTTGGTCCAGAACGGATCGGTCAGCCAGGCTTTAGGCTCAATGCCTAAGGCAGCCAGAATGCCGTTATTGATGACACCGAATGAGTCATTGAACATGCCCGCAAACACCAGAATGGTGACAAAACCCGGCACCGCCCACGGCAAAATAAGCACGGTGCGGATCAGCGCCTTGAAGCGCAAATCTTTCTGGTTCACCAGAATTGCCAGCATCACGCCAACCGTACATTGCAACGTGGTCGCCAGCACGGTCCAGACCACCGTCCATTGCAATACATCCAGCAAGGTCGAACGCCAGATATTGAGCGTGAAGATATTAATAAAGTTTTTGAACCCCACCCAGTCGACTAATTTAGCCGGCGGCGTGTGGTATAAATTATAATTGGTAAAAGCAATGGAGAAGCCGAATATAATCGGGAAGACCACCACAAACACCAGCAAAATAAAGCCCGGCGTAATCATCAGATAAGGGAAACCTTCACGCAGCAGCAAATGATATTGCTTGCGCACGCTGGGTAATTCCATCCCCTGGTCGCGGCGTTTACCATTTGCCCACGCATCGCGCAGACTCCAGTAA